>JAJRYL010000146.1 GCA_024275855.1 Deltaproteobacteria bacterium | reverse complement strand
ACGTTGCCGTAGCGGCTTGTTGTGGCTATTGAGCCTATTGGCGTTGTCGGCGAGAACTGTCCGCCGGTCATGCCGTAGATAGCGTTAGAGTAAACGATTATAAGCATATCGATGTTGCGGCGGCAGGTATGGATAAAGTGGTTGCCGCCTATCGCCATCGCGTCTCCGTCGCCTGTTGTTACGATCATCTTAAGGGAGGGCTTGGCAAGTTTAAGTCCGGTCGCAAAGGCGAAAGCGCGACCGTGTATCGTATGCAGGGTATTGAAGTCAACATAACCCGGCGTACGAGAAGAGCAACCGATGCCTGAGACCATGCAGAGGTCGTTTTTGTCGAGTTCGTTGGCGTCTATTGCCCTGAGTAGCGACTTTAAGACTATGCCGTGACCGCATCCCGGACACCAGATATGCGGTAGTTTGTCTTTACGCAGGTACTTGTCGTAATCGAAAGGCACGCTCAGTTTCTGCTTTGCGACTGCCATGTTATTCTCCTTCGGTATAGCTGTTGGCCGCGGTTCGGCTTAGCTGTATTTATTTATAATTTCCGTTATCTGCGACGGTGTAATCGGTTCTCCGTCTACTCTGTGAATACCAACTACCTCGCACCTGCCTGCCGCTACGCGTTTGATCTCGTTTACCATCTGTCCGAGATTAAGCTCCGGTACGATGATGACCTTGACCTTTTTGGACAGTTCCTCGACGGCTTTGTCGGGGAAGGGCCATATTGTAAGGGGTCTCAGGAGTCCGGCTTTTATGCCTTCGCCTCTTGCCACATTAACCGAGAACTTAGCCGAGCGGGCCGTAGAGCCGATAGCGAAGATACCTATTTCAGCGTCTTCGAGATTAGATTCGTCGTTTTTCCAGATATCTTCCACATTGTCGTCGATCTTCTTCATGATCCGTTCGTTGTTGATTTTGATCATGGCGGTATCGTTGGTAGGGAAACCGTCCTCTTTATGGTTGAGGCCGGTTACGTGGAAGCGGTACCCTTCGCCGAACGGGGCGAGCGGGGCTATAAGGTGACGGTCGTCGTACGGCTTGTAATCTTCGGGGGCGCAATCGGGTTTTGCCCTGTCGATTACCTCAAGGTCTCCGGGTTCGGGAATGGTAATCGGCTCTCTCATGTGGCCTACTATTTCATCGTAGAGCACTATTACCGGTGTGCGGTACTTTTCTGAAAGGTTGAATGCCCTGACCGTTTCGTCGAGAATCTCCTGAACATAGGCCGGGGTGATGGCGATTGCCGGATGGTCTCCGTGAGTGCCCCACTTTGCCTGCATTATATCGGACTGCGACGGCCCGGTCGGGTAACCTGTTGAGGGGCCTCCGCGCATCACGTTAACGATAACGCACGGAACTTCGGTGATACATGCATAACCGAGCGCCTCCTGCTTAAGCGAGAAGCCCGGACCCGAAGTAGCCGTAAGGCTTTTAAACCCGGCAAGTGAACCGCCAATGGTCGCAGCCATAGAGGCTATTTCATCTTCCATCTGAATGAACTTGCCACCTCTTTTCGGTAGCTCTACGCTCATTATCTCGGCTACTTCCGTAGATGGGGTAATCGGGTAACCGGCGTAGAATTTGCAACCGGCGTACAGAGCGCCCTCGGCACAAGCCTCGTTGCCCTGCATGAGCTTCTTCTTCACAGCCATCTATATATCCCCCTTATCGCACAATTATTTAAGTTCCTGCTTCGTCTTTGTCGAGGTGCAGCCGGTCAGTCGAAGACCCGTATTGCGAAGTCCGGGCAACGGAGGTCGCAGAGCTGACACCTGGTGCATGCATCAAGGTCTTTTACCACACAGGTGGTGCCCCTGATTTCGAGTACGTTTGTCGGACAGAAGTCCACGCATATGGAGCACGCCTTGCAGCGTCTTTCGCTAATTTCGATTCTTGGAAGTTTTTTTGCCGGTTCTGCCATAATTCCTCCGAAGACTCTCTCGTACCAACAGTATCGAGCCTGTTTTTATGTGTTTTTTGCCTTTAGTTCATACATATTAAATGACAGGTACAGCTTGTATTTGTAACATATTGGCATAGCATGAGTCAATCATTTCCGGTCTTTTCGGTTATCCTGCGCCGCAAAAATATAACCGTAGCGGTTGCGGGCCGAACCCGTTCTTCTGTTCCCCTGAAAGCGCTTTAGCGAGCGAAGCGGCAAGGGGTTCGAGCGTATGAAAAAAAGACCCCGGTGCGTAACCCGTTTTGGCTCTACCGGTTACAATCAGCGCAGATTTGTTTGTAATAGTCAACGCCGACCTGTTACTGACATCTTACTTCGGTTATCCGTAACAACCAATACCGGCTTATTTGTAACAGCACGCCCGATTTTTCAGTAACAACCAACGCCGGCTTACTCGTAACAGTCCGCCTTGCCTGCCGAACGGGTTTAGTGGGCGCTCTCTAAAAGTTCGGCCATTGTGCGGCCTATGTCGGCAGGCGTATTGGTAACCTTTATTCCGGCATCTTCCATGCATTTCATCTTTTCTGCGGCGGTGCCCTTACCGCCGGCGATTATGGCTCCGGCATGGCCCATGCGTTTGCCCTTTGGGGCCGCTACTCCTGCTATGTAACCTACAACAGGTTTGGTAAAGTTCTGCTTGATGTACTCGGCGGCCTCTTCTTCCGCAGTGCCGCCGATCTCTCCTATCATGACAACCGCTTTTGTGTCCGGGTCTTTCTCGAAGAGGGTAAGAACGTCTATAAAGTCGGTACCGTTTATCGGGTCTCCGCCGATGCCCACGCAGGTCGACTGGCCGATACCGAGGCGTGTAAGCTGGTCTACCGCTTCGTAGGTAAGGGTTCCGCTTCTTGAGACCACCCCGACAGGCCCGGCTTTATGGATGTGTCCGGGCATTATGCCTATTTTGCTCGCGTCCGGGGTTATTACGCCGGGGCAGTTGGGGCCTATAAGGCGGGAGCTTTTGCCGAGCATGAATTTTTTAACCTTAACCATGTCGAGCACCGGAATGCCTTCGGTAATGCAGATAACGAGTTCAATGCCAGCCTCTACGGCCTCCATTATCGCGTCTGCCGCGAAAGGCGCCGGAACGTATATTACGGTGGCGTTTGCCCCCGTGCCGTTTACCGCCTCCTGCACGGTATTAAAGACCGGTATGCCGTCTACCTCAGTGCCGCCTTTGCCCGGTGTAACGCCGCCTACCATGTTGGTGCCGTACGCCACCATCTGTTGGGTATGAAAAGTGCCTTGCTCACCCGTGATACCCTGACAGATGACCTTTGTCTCTTTATCTATAAGTATGCTCATACTACTGCTCCTCTAAGTTATTATTATCGCTTAGTGATAACGGGAGCCGGAGAAAAACATAAAGACCGGCAACCGAACTTAAACTTCTCTTCTGCTACGCCTTGCCCGTAATTGCCACTACCTTTTCGGCGGCCTCGTCCATCTGCTCCGCCGTTACGATATCGAGCCCCGAGTCGGCGAGCAGCTTTCTGCCTTCGTCCGCGTTCGTACCCTGAAGTCTGACCACAAGAGGCACGCTCATTCCGACCTCTTTTGCCGCGGCTATAATGCCGTTGGCTATTATGTCGCAGCGCATGATGCCGCCGAAGATGTTAACGAGTATAGCTTTAACACGGGTGTCCGACACTAATATCTTAAAGGCCGCCACAACCTGCTCTTTGGTAGCGCCGCCCCCGACATCGAGAAAGTTGGCCGGGCTTGCGCCGTAGAGTTTTATGATGTCCATTGTAGCCATTGCGAGCCCCGCGCCGTTGACCATGCAGCCGATGGAGCCGTCGAGAGAGACGTAGTTGAGGTCGTGCGCCGACGCCTCTACCTCTTTCGGGTCTTCTTCGTCGAGGTCGCGAAGCTCCATAAGGTCTTTGTGCCTGAACATGGCGTTATCGTCAAACGCCACTTTGGCGTCGAGCGCGATTAAGTCTCCGCCTTTTGTCAGCACAAGCGGGTTTATCTCAAGCATAGAGCAGTCCGACGCTATAAATGCCTTGTAGGCGGAGTCTATAAATTTTACGGCCTTGTTTATCTGCGGTTTTTCAAGTCCGAGCGCAAAGGCTATCTTGCGGCCCTGAAAGGGAACGACACCGGTGGCCGGGTCGATAAACTCTCTTAGAATCTTCTCCGGCGTGGCCTCGGCAACCTCTTCTATCTCCATGCCGCCCTCTGTAGAGGCCATTATAGCTACCGTGTTGCTCGCTCTGTCTACGACAAGGCTGAGATAAAACTCGCGGTCTATGTCGCAGCCCTCTTCTATAAGCACCTTTTTAATCTCTTTACCCTCCGGGCCGGTCTGGTGCGTAACGAGTACCTTGCCTAAAAGCTCGGTAGCTATTTCAAAGACCTCCTCACTGCTTTTAGCGAGCTTTACGCCTCCGGCCTTGCCTCTGCCTCCGGCGTGTATCTGCGCCTTAACCACGCATACGCCGCCTTCGCCGGTTATAAAGTCTTTGCTTGCGTCTACCGCCTCTTCAACGCTGAAAGCTACCTGCGACTTGGGCACCGGCACGTTGAACCTGGAGAGAAGCTGTTTGCCCTGATACTCGTGGATGTTCATCTAAAGAGCCTCCGTAGTCTGTTGTTTATGGATAGATCCTAAAAAACCGTTCTTCTTCCCAATCTTAAAAAAAGAGAGACATACAGAAGTTAACCGACGTAAAGAAAGAAGCGGTTTTAGCAAGTGCTGTGTAAAATAGTCGGCGCGCAAGAGAGAATAAGCGGAAAAAGTAACAGGTAGCCGTTTAAACTTTTTGACGTCTCTGCTTATGCAACCCGACCGTGGAAAAATTCTGTTTATAATTATAAAAAAATAAGAATACCCGAAGGCGAAGCTCTTGTCAAATAAGAGTGGAAAAGAGAACATTTACCGGTGTTACCGCCGGATAGACAGATTAAAAAAAAGAGACCCGATTACACCCGTGCATGGGCGTAATCAGGTCTTATGAACATACAAAAGCCTGTGTCTGTTTTTAGAATTTGCAGACCCGTCTTCAACTTGTTTTACCCGTTTTTCAGGTTTTACTCGTGGTCGATACTTTAACTCTGCCGTTAAGCCGCCACACTCCCGCCGAGGGAGCGGTATCGGCGACACGGATTTTATTTACGTTATCCGGTTTTACTTAATTACCCCTTAGCCCCTTAGCTCCACTGACGGTCGAGAACGTGGTCGGGAGTGTAGTCGGGCAGAAGAATCGGGCCCTCAACGGGGTCGGTAACTCCGGCCTTTTCGAGTTCGGAGTTAAAGGCGTCAACGTGGCCGAGCGAAAGGCTGGTTGCGTGCTCTCTTTTTTTAGAGAACTCAGAGGCGTTAAACCCGGCGCGGCGGCCAAAGACGAGTATGTCGAGGAGCGAGTTGCCCATAAGCCTGTTTCGTCCGTGCACCCCTCCGGTTACTTCACCCGCCGAGTAAAGCCCCGGTACGTTTGTAGAGCTTGTGTCGCTTATCTCGATGCCCCCGTTCTGGTAGTGCAGCGTCGGGAAGACGAGCATCGGCACCTTGCTGATATCTATGTTGTAGCGTTTAAACTGTATGTATTTTGCCGGCAGCTCTTTTCTTACGGTGCCGTCGCCGTGCAGAATGTCTATCATCGGAGAGTCGAGCCATACGCCGGAGCGTCCGGTCTGCGTGGTTACGCCTTTGCCTATATCGCCGCATTCGCGAAGTATGCAGGCCGACTCGACATCGCGAGGTTCGAGCGGAAAGCAGAACTGGTTGCCTTCGGCGTTCAAAAGCTGCGCGCCCAACCCTCTTACCTTTTCCGTTATAAGAAGGCCGACGTTCTGCTCCGGGAAGATAGCGCCCGTGGGGTGGTACTGTGTAGAGTCGAGGTCTTTAAGCGCCGCGCCCGCCCTGTATGCCATAACTATACCGTCCGCCGTGGCGCCGTAGTGGTTTGTGGTCGGGAAGTTCTGTATATGGAGCCGCCCGTTGCCGCCTGTGGCTATTAAGACGCTCTTGGCCCTTACCTTGTAGTACTCTTTTGTCTCAAGGTTGTAGAGTATAGCGCCCGAAGCAACGCCCTTTTCGTCGAGCAGGATTTCCACCGCCGGCGAGAACTCCATAATCTTTATTCTGTCCGTTCTGTTGCGTGTCTCGTCTCTAAGCACCCTCATTATCTCGGCACCCGTCATGTCGCCCGCCGAGTGCATCCGTTTTCTCGATGTTCCTCCGCCGTGGCGCACCTTCATGCGGCCGTCCGGCTGCTTGTCGAACATCATTCCGAGGCTTTCGAGCCAGTGGATGACAACGGGCGCGTCGTTGGTCATAGCGGCCACAAGCTCTGTTTTGTTAGAGAAGTGTCCGCCGCCGATAACGTCTAAATAGTGGTAGTACGGAGAGTCGCCTTCCTGGTCGGCGGCCTGTATGCCGCCCTCGGCCATAACCGTGTTAGAGTCTCCGTGGCGGAGTTTAGTGGCCATTATAACGTTTAGCCCGTTGTCGGCCGCTGTAAGCGCGGCTGCCGTACCCGCGCCTCCGGCGCCTATAACCAGCAGGTCGGTCTCGTAATCTACGGTAGAGAGGTCTATTGTTTTCGTATCGAGCATAGAGGAAGATTCCAGTACGGTGGCTACCTCTTCGGGCATCACCATGCCGGAGTTGGGACCGACCGCAACGGCGCGTCTGCCGTCGTCTTTGTAGTCGGGGTGGTATTTGCCGAGCCACTCTTCACGCTGCTCCATGGTGAGCGCTGGAAAGTGTTCGCCCTTTCGCGAGATTTCGACCCGTTCAGCCCTTGTAGACTCGACGTTCTTAATAAGTTTTTCGAGTTCCGCTCCGTATCCGCTCATCTCATCTCTCCATTAGATATACCGCAGGGGTAGGTGTTTGTACTCCTGCTCTGTGGTGCTGCATTTTTTTTAAACGGCATTGAGGCTCATAAATCGTGTCTGTTTCAAAAGGCCGTTCTTCTGAATACCAAGTAGTCGCTACAGGTGCGCAACGGACTTCAGCGCTGCGGCTTTACAGGTGCGATGTGTCTTCGGGCATCCATTTGCCCGCTTCCGCCATGTCCGGTTCGCGCTCACGCTCTACGTAGAGCAGCTTAACCTCTTCGGGTTTCATCTCTGTAAGTTTCTTAAGCATGCCCTCGTACTTGCCGCTGTTTATATCGTCTACGCGTGCCTGAAGGTGCTCCGCCTTGGGCACTATGTGCTTGCCGTATACGCGGCGCACGAACATGGCCGCCGTGAACTGCGATATCTGCGCCGGACAGCGCGAGGCGCAGAGGCCGCACAGCACGCAGTCGAAGCTTTTGTCAGCCGCGCCCTTAAGGTCGCCGCGCTTCATAAGGGCTATGTAGTCCATAACATCTATGTCCATAGGGCAGGTACGGGTACATGTGCCGCAGCCAACGCACTTGAAGACCTCGGGGTAGAGCTTGCGAAGCCCTTCGTGGGTATCGGTTTCGAGGTTGTCGAGGTCGTAGTCCGGCCTGTTGGACGGGAAGAAGGGAATCTGCATTATCATCATGCCCTCTTCTGCAACCGTCTGGCAGGCGAGTCCGGCGCGGAGGCGGTAGTCGCCTGTAAAGCGGTAGAAGGTGGCGCACGCCCCGCAGATACCGCCCCTGCAACCGCAACCCCTTATGTACTTGTATCCGGCAAACTCTATAGCCTTCATTATAGTCAGGGTCTCGGGTACTATGTACTCTCTGCCCATAATGTAGATAGGGATCATTTTGGCATCTTTTGGCGGTATGGTCCTGTCACCTATGGTACGTAACTTGCGAGGTTTTTTATTTGCCGTAGTATCTGCCATCGGTCTTCTCCTTAGAAGGTATTTCCTGAAAGTTCTTTTAAAAAAGTTTCAACGTCTGTAGGCGTTACCGTTGCCCGCCGTAAAGTAGACCGCATAGCTGAACGGTCTATGTATTCGATTGTAAATAAGAGCCATAACCTGTAAATAAAGGCGTTACGGGTAGATAGTAACCGCCGCTTATCTACTGTCCCGGCTTTTAAATCCGCCCCGGTGTAATAATCGTTCCGGTCAGTAACAGCTCCGGCTTTTGAAACCGCCCGGTGCAACAATCGTTCCGGTCAGTAACAGCTGCGGCTTTTTAATCCGCCCCGGTGTCATAATTGACTCGATCAAAAAACCGCCCGGATTTTAAAGTACGCCCGGGGGCCGGGGTTAGAAGTCGGCGAACATGGTTTTTATCTGCGTAGCCGTGTAAACCGGCCCTTCTTTACAGATGTAGATGTCGCCTACGTTGCAGCGTCCGCATTTGCCGACACCGCACTTCATTTTATTCTCAAGCGTAGTGAAGACAGCGTCGTCGCTGAAGCCGAGTTTGCCGAGCGCGCCGAGGCAGAACTTTATCATGATGGGCGGGCCGCAGACAACAGCTATCGTATTCTCGGCCTTTACCTTCGACTCTTCAAGCACTGTAGGCACAAAGCCGACTTTACCCTGCCAGTCGTCCGTCTCTCCGCCGGGGTCTACCGTTTGAATAAGCTTTATGTCCGGGCGTTCGTCCCAGTGCCTAAGCTCTTCTTTGTAGACGAGGTCGGCTACCGTCTTCGCCCCGTAGACTATCGTTACGTTTCCGAAGTCTTCATGCCTGTCGAGTATGTTCCATATTACCGAGCGAACAGGCGGCAGGGCTATTCCGCCCGCTATAAAGAGTATGTTCTTACCTTTCCACTCTTCTATCGGAAAGTGGTTTCCGTACGGCCCCCTGAAGCCCATTGTGTCGCCTATGGAGAGTTCTCCGAGTCCGTTCGTGACACGGCCCGTCTTTCTGAAGGTGCACTGTATGTAACCTTTGCGCGTCGGCGACGAGGCGAGGCAGAAGGTGGACTCTCCGAGTCCGAAGGCGGAGTAAAGGCCGAACTGGCCTGTCTTGAACTCGAACGTCTCGCGCAGCTCTTTATCTTTGAAGACGAGCTTAAAGCTTCTTATGTCGGAAGTCTCTTCGTAGATATCTTCTATTGTCACAAGGTGCGGTATGTATAAATTGCTCATAACTCTTCTTTCTAAGAATATTTTTTTAGTAACTGCAAGGGTGTAATACCTACCCCTGTTTTTAATAGCTCCGGGGCTAAAAACAGACCCCGCCGCGCGGCGGTGAAATTACTTGCTCATAGCCTCCATAAGCTCTGTTATGTCGAGCCGGACCGGGCATACCCGTATGCAGCGTCCGCAACCGACACAGCCCGTTGAGTTGAACTTGGTCGGGTAGATATGGAACTTGCACATAAAACGGTTGCGGTACCTCTTGTACTGGGTATCGCGCGGGTTGTGTCCGGAGGCGTGCAGTGTGAAATGGTCGAACTGGCAGGCGTCCCAGTTTTTGCGTCTCTCGCCTTCGAATGCAGTGCCTTCGTCAGTAATGTCGAAGCAGTGGCAGGTGGGGCATGAGTATGTGCAGGCCCCGCAGCCGCAGCACTTGCGGGTGAGTTCCGCCCATTTCGGGTTGTCGTAATTTTCTGTCTTGGCGAGTGTTTCGCCGAGTTTCGTAAGGTCTACGCCCTCTATCTTTTCAGGGTCGATAAGTTCTTTCCGCTTTTCGCCTTTCGGTGTGTCTGCGAAAGAGGCGCTATAGGTCTTTACGAAAGCCTTGCCTTTATCCGTAATCGGCGTGGCGATGTAACCGTTATCAGTCTCATAGAGCGCTACGTCCGACCCGGTTGTGGATTTCGGAGACAGGTTTACCGTGGTGCAGAAGCACTCGTCGTCGGCGTTAATACAGCCGACGCTTAAGACCACTACCCGCTCTTCGCGCTTAGTGTACGTTTCGTCGATAAAGTCCCATGTGAAGACCGAGTTGAGCGACGCAAGGGAGGCCGCCTCGCAGGGGCGCGCCCCGAAGACGATTGTTTCGCGCGCTTCGATCTCGACCGGGTCTATCGTTACGCCGGCTCTGTTCAGTTCGTACTTGTAGATGACTTCCGTTTGCGGAAAGGCTACCTCTTTGTACGAGTTGCGCGGCAGTATGTAGTCGTCCACAACAGGCTCAATGCTCGCAACCTCTTTGTAGACTACCTGGCGCGCGTCGAGCACAGGGGCGACAAAGCGGCCGCCGGACTTATTTACCGTGGTTATCAGCGTGCCGAGCGACTCTTTTGAGATATATCTATCGGTCATAATCTGTTCCGTTATTCTGTTAAGTTAGCAAACGCTAAAGTTGTTGTTAGAGCCGTTTCGTACAACAAAGTCTTTATTCTACACAGTTGTTACTTGATGCGGCTTTTACCCGATACAGCCTCACCTGATATTCGCCCCTACTTGATTCAACCGAACCGGATACGGCCCCAGCCGGATATACGCCCCTATCTGATACGGCTCCCAACCGACGCAGCCCAGCCGGATATACGCCTCACCTGATACGGCTCCCAACCGGATATTCGCCCCTACTTGATGAAGGACTCTTTGTCGTCCTCTTTGAAGACGATCATCGGAGGGTGCACGTTTTCGTCGTAGCCCGACTCGAAGTCAAAGGCGTTTTTTACCGTAAGTACAAGCTTCTGGTTTACGAGGTTCAGGGGAATATTCACCGGACAGCCCCGTTCGCACTCTCCGCAGAAGGTACAGCGGCCCGCCAAGTGCATGGCGCGAATAAGGTTCCACGCGAGGTTGCCGCGCGGGTGCGCGCTCGTCTCTATCCACTGCGGCATGTTCTTCTCCGTAATGCACTGTTCGCAGTAACAGAGCGAGCAGAGCTGGCGGCAGGCGTAACACTTTATGCAGCGCGTGAAGTGCTCGTTCCAGAAGTCCCACCTCTCGGTAGCGGTCATGCTCTCTATCTGTTTGATCTTGTCGAAGACCATTCCCGTCGGCTCTTCGGGCGGAGTAAAATCGCTTTTTTCGCCGATCACCGTGTCGGTTACGTGCGGGTTGCGCACGTCGCAGTTATGGCACTTTACCGGCATTATCTCCGGTACGAGCTTCTCTTTTAAAAGCTCCTGCTTGTAGGCTACGCCTTCGCACGTCATGCCGATTATATAAACGTCTTCGCGCTTGACCTGTCCTTCGGTTATAAGCACTACAATATTTTTTATATCGCAACCCTTGGCCACTATTGCCGGACGGCCTATTCTTTGTACGTCTTTGTACTTGCGCGTAAGGTAGATAGAGAGGTTGTTTACGCACAGCGCGTTGAAGACGAGCTTATCGGTCTCAGCCGGATCCGTAATAAAGACGGGTGTTACGCGCGTCTTTCTGCGGTTGAAGCCGTAGCCAATCACAACGGCTACTTCGCCGGACTCAAGCAGCTCTTTAGCCTTTTCTCTAAGTTCTTTTTCCATTTTACCCATCGTATTTAAAGACAGAATTTTAGCTGTCAAGTATAAGCCCTTGTAACGCGCAGACTCTTTTGTTCTTCCCCTTTTCCGGCGAAACCCAAAAAACAGAGGGTTTTAAATCAAGCTTATTCAGCCTCTTTTTTGTTGAGCCTCTTAAAGTCCATAAAGGGGCCGAGGGCTGATATGTCGTCGGTAACGTTATTTATAAGCTCCACCCATTTTATAGCCTCCGAGGCCGATACCCACGAGAAGTGAACCCTGCTCATGTCTATACCGGTGAAGTCGAGCAGGTCTTTAAAGGCTATCCATCGTCTGCGCGCGTGGTAGTTGCCCGTTGTGTAGTGGCAGTCTCCGGGGTGGCAGCCCGAAATGAGCACGCCGTCGGCGCCGTTTTCAAAAGCCTTGATTATAAAGAGCGGGTCTATGCGCCCCGTGCACGGCAGTTTTATAATACGGACGTTGGGACGGTACTCCATGCGCGAGGTTCCGGCAAGGTCGGCTCCGGCATACGTGCACCAGTTGCAGACGAACGCCATTATTTTCGGCTCGAAGGACTCTTTACTGTCCGTGGTCTCTGCTTTAGCTTCTTCTGACATTGTTAAACTCTTCCCGTAAGATTAAAAGTAAGAACTTAAGCCCGTGGTTCTTTGTAGAGAGCGGCGGACTATTTTGTATATCTGCACGAAGTGCTTTGCGTTTATCTGTTTTAAGATAATAAACTTTTCGTCAATACTCTTGAGCGAATGGACTAATTTTCTTTACGTTCCCAATAACCTTAAGCGCCATGATACCGCAGGTGAAGCGTATCGTGGGACGCGAACTTAACTAAAAGGTCGCTATCGCCGCGTAAACCTGTTCGTCAGTATAACCGTTAAGGTCCACCGCCTTGCTCCTGCACGCGCATACGCAGACGCCGCAACCCTGACAGAGTCCGTCGTTGACCTTTGCGAGCATTCTTACGACGTTGCCCCTGCGGTCTTTTACCTCTTCTTTTGTAATAGCCACGTACGGGCAGGAGTTTACGCAGTCCCAACAGGCGTTGCATGTTTTGGTGTTGACGATTGCCGTAATCGGTTCGCGCGCCATCTTGTCGGAACTGAAGAGCGCAAGCGCCTTTGAGGCTACGGCGGAGCCCTGAGAGACGGATTCTGGAATATCCATCGGTCCTGCGCAGGTTCCGGCTAAGAAGACTCCGGCTGTAACGGTCTCTACCGGTTTGAGTTTCGGGTGGTACTCGTTGTAGAACTTGTCTTTGTCGTAACCGATACCGAGGGTCTGCGCCAGTGTGGTAGCGCTTGAGCGCGAAACGAGGGCCGTGGCGAGCACTACCATGTCGGCCTCTATCTCTACCTGCGACCCGCTAAGCGTGTCCGCTCCCTGAACTATTACCTTGCCGTCCTTTTCGTATACTCTTGAGACCCGACCACGCAGATACATTGCGCCGTCGTTCTCTATCGCGCCGCGCACGAACTCTTCGTACCTTTTGCCGCCTGAACGGATATCCATGTAAAAGACGTAGGCCTGTCCGTCGTGAACCTTGTGGCGGTAGAGCATCGTATGTTTTGCCGTGTACATGCAGCATATTTTAGAGCAGTAGCTAACGCCGCGCTTTTCGTCTCTCGACCCGGCGCACTGTATAAAGACTATGCTCTTCGGCTCTGTATTGTCCGAAGGGCGGCGTATCGCTCCGCCTGTCGGGCCCGAGGCCGATGCGAGGCGCTCAAACTGCATGCCTGAGATTACATCCGTAATCTTGCCGTAGCCGTACTCGCCAAACCGGGTTTTGGGCATAAGGTCGTAACCCGTTGCAACGATTATCGCTCCGAACTCTTCAGTTACTATCTGGTCTTCCTGCGTAAAGTCTATCGACTGCGGGCCGCAGACCTTGGCGCAAAGGCCGCACTTGTCTTTTAGGATCTTCGGGCATTTGGTCTTGTCTATTACGGGTATATTAGGTACGGCCTGAGGGAAGGGGGTGTAGATCACCTTCCGTTTGCTCAGTCCGAGCTCGAATTCGCTCTCTGCCTTGAACGGGCACTTCTCCCAGCACTCGCCGCAGCCCGTGCAGGTGGACTCGTCTACGAACTTGGCTTTGCGTTTTATCGTTACTTTAAAGTTGCCTATGTAACCGTCTACCTTCTCGATCTCCGAGTAGGTGTATAGACTTATTTTGTCGTGCAGTTCGGCCTCGACCATCTTGGGCGTTAAGATACACTGCGAGCAGTCCATGGTCGGAAAGGTCTCCGAGAGGCGCGCCATGTTGCCGCCGATGGAGGGCTCTTTTTCTACTATTACTACTTCGTGGCCGCCGTCCGCAATGTCGAGCGCGGCCTGTATGCCGGCTATTCCGCCGCCGATAACGAGCGCGCGTTTGGTTACCGGAATCGTAATCTTGGTAAGGTCGCGGTTCTTCTTGAGGCGCTGAATCGTCATGCGCGTCAAGTCCATTGTCTTTGCCGTGCCGACCTTTTTGGTAGGGTCGTGGTGCACCCACGAACACTGCTCGCGTATGTTGGCGATTTCGCACTGGAAGGGGTTCAGCCCCGCGGCCTCGGACGCCCTGCGAAATGTCTTTTCGTGCATGTGCGGACTACAGGCGGAGACGACGATGCCGTCGAGCTTGTTCTCTTTTATGGCCTGCTTAAACATCTCCTGTCCCGGAGAAGAGCACATGAACTTGTAGGAGCATGAGTAGACAACGCCCGGAAGCTCCTTTGCCTCGTCCGCAACCTTCTGCGTATCTACCGTTGACTCTATGTTGTTGCCGCACTGGCAGACAAAAACGCCTATTCTCGGCATGGCACACACCTCTTTATCTGTTTTATAGTAACGAAAAACCTGTTACTGCTTTTACATGTTTGTCGTACAACTTTTAAAGATAATTTTGCTTTGCTCGAAGTATCGTCGTTGCGAGCGAAGCGCGGCAATCTTAAGAGATAACTTAGTCGCTCCGCTCCTCGCAAAGACGGATGCGGTATTATTAAAAAACCAATGCTCAGTCGTTGCGAGCGAAACCCGGCAATCTTATAACTCGGTGTACAGGTCGTTCCAACCTCCTGTATTCATATTTCTGTTCCCCGTAAAGGCGGCCCCTTACAGCAGCCCCTTCTTTTTCAGGAACTTTTCTGCCGCGCCGTCGCTTTTACCGAAACCGAGCTT
>JAJRYL010000145.1 GCA_024275855.1 Deltaproteobacteria bacterium | reverse complement strand
GCTGCTCTTTCATAACGGCAAGAGCGATCTTGTGCGTATAGACGATGCTACCCTGATAGACGGTTTTCCGGCGCTCAAGGCCGATATTGAGAAGTTCTCGATAGGCTGTTATATGCTCGAACTTGTCAGCGAGATGACCCGCGAGGGGCACGCGCTCTTTGATGTCCACGACCTGCTGAAGGATTTTCTCGGTCTGCTCGGCGCGTCCGATGTATTGGATAAAGAGTCCGACGACGCTCTGCTGCGGTTTTTCGAGATCAAGCTACTCTCTTTTTTAGGTTACCTGCCGCACCTTAACGGCTGTGTCGAGTGCAGCGAACCGATTGACGGAACCGCCGCTTACGGCGCCGGTAGAGAGGACGGCGCCGGTAACGGCGCCTCGCTCTACTTCAGCTCGGAGCGCGGCGGCGCAATCTGCGCGCCGTGCGGCGACGCCATAGGCACCGCTCTTGGCATTGGCGCCAGAGCGTCAACCGGGTGGAGTGCGGCGCCAATACCGTTAGATCTTTTTTCCACCTCCGGCAGGGGCGGCGGCGGGGCCGGAGGGTTGCAAACGGTCTCTACCGGTACGGTACGATGGCTCTCTATTGCCGCCCGTTTCGACAACAATAAACTCGGCAGGTTAAAGACCTCCGCGCTCTTTTTAAAAGAGGGCGAGAGGCTGCTTGGCGACTTTATCCGCCACCAGATAGGGCGGGAGCTTAAGACAAAGCAGTTTATGTATAAACTTAGGGGCACGGCAACCTGAGCCATAAATCGCCCGGTTGCCTTCTTCGCCTCTAACATTGCGGTATTGTGTCGCACGATAAAAAATCAGGAGGAAGTTAATGTACTTTCAAGATGTTCTGCTCAAACTCCAGGGCTTCTGGGCGGAGCAAGGCTGTCTGATACAGCAGCCGTACGATATTGAAAAGGGGGCCGGCACATTCAACCCGGCCACGTTTTTACGTGTGTTGGGGCCGGAACCGTGGAAGGTGGCTTACGTAGAGCCTTCCCGTCGGCCTACCGACGGCAGGTACGGCGAGAACCCCAACAGGCTTCAGCACTACTACCAGTTTCAGGTAATCTTAAAACCGTCGCCGGACGACATTCAGGAGCTTTACTTAAAGTCCCTCCGGTTTTTAGGTATAGACCCTAAAGAGCACGACATCCGTTTTGTTGAGGACGACTGGGAGAGCCCTACGCTCGGGGCGTGGGGACTTGGCTGGGAGGTATGGTTAGACGGCATGGAGATAACGCAGTTCACCTACTTTCAGCAGGCCGGAGGAATAGACCTTAACCCCGTTTCCGGCGAGCTTACCTACGGGGCCGAGCGCATTACCATGTACCTTCAGGGCGTTGACAACGTCTTCGACCTGCAATGGAACAAAGAGTTGAAGTACGGCGATATTCATACGGCCTCCGAGCAGCAGTACTCGAAGTACAACTTCGAGTCAGCCGACGTGTCGATGATGCAGAAACTCTTTGACATGTACGAGGCCGAGTCTTTAAGGCTCGTTGAAGAGGGGCTTGTGCTTCCGGCCTACGACTACTGCCTTAAATGCTCCCACGCCTTTAACATGCTCGACGCGAGAGGCGCGATATCGGTTGCCGAAAGAACCGGTTTTATCGGCAGGGTAAGGAACCTGTCGCGCAAATGCGCAGAGGGGTATTTGCAGGGGCGTGAAGAGCTTGGCTTTCCGCTATTAAAAGGTCAACCGGTTAAGTAGGCTCCGGGTTTACGTATCGGCCCGTCTGTTAGAAGTACCCGCTCAGGCGGGTCTGTCATTTAAAGTAAGAAGCCGCGTTGGTGGCGGAAAAGAGAGTTAAGGTAGTGAGTACGGATAAAGAGAAGGATATAGAAGAGGCGTACGCCTTGTTTGATAAAGCCGAGAAGAGGCGTGCCGCCTGCCGTTTTTTAGACGCGATTCCGTTATATGAAGAGGCGAAGGCCAAAGGCAGGGCCGATATAGAGCTTAGGGCCGACTCTCTTTTTGCCCTTGGCGATACGTACCGGATGGTAGGGGAGTTTACGCTTGCAGCAAAGAGCTACAAAGAGGCGTACAAGGCAGCGTTGAGACTCGGCGAGGAAGAGATGGCGACTGACGCCGATGTCGGGCTCGGGCTTAGCCTCCGGGCGACGGGCGATTATACACAAGCCTTAAAACTCTTAAACTCTTCTCTCAAGAGCTACCGGGGGGTTAATGACAGGCACGGCATAGCCTTTGCGCTCTGGGCGCGGGGCGGCCTTTACAGGTTTAAAGGCGATGTGAAAAGGGCTATGGAGGATTTTCGCGCCTCGCGGGACCGGTTCAAAAGGCTTAAAGAAGACGCCGGTGTGGCTTACTCGCTCGCAGGTCTTGGCGGAGCGTCGCGCGTGCTTGGCCGTTACAAAGATTCCTTCAGGTATTACACCGCCTCCAATACGCTTTTTCGCGGGGTAAAAGATACCTTCGGCATTGCGTACTCGTACTGCGGTATAGCGAACTCAAAACGCATGCAGGGCGACTTTTCGGGCTCGCTTCTATTCTTTACAAAAGCCAAGCGGAGCTACAGGCGCATAGGGGACAGGGTCTCTTACGCTTATACGCTCTGGGGCGAGGGCACCGCGCTCGCTATGTTGGGTAGGGTAGGCACGGCGCGCAAGCGGTTCGAAGAGGCTAACGTCTTATTTAAAGAGACACGCGACAGGCGCGGCACGGTCTACTGTCTGATCTCGCTCGGGCAGCTAACGGCCCTTGAAGATGAAAAAAAGGGTTTGCGCCAACTGAACATCGCGTTAAAAAAGGCCGACACGCTCGGCCTTAAGACCGAGCGCGGTTATGTGCTCGACTCCATTAGCGCCGCTCGAAACAAGGGGCTGCCGCTAAACCTCGCTTAACAACAGGCTTTAGATCTTTTAATTTATCTGGAAGAACGGAGACTCTTTTTAGATGGGATTACTTCAGGTGGTTGTGCTTGCCCTTGTGCAGGGCATTACGGAATTTCTTCCTATCTCTTCGTCCGCCCATCTTATCCTGGTGCCCCGGTTCGCGTCGTGGCCGGACCAGGGGCTCGCCTTTGACGTTGCCCTTAATACCGCTACGTGGCTTGCCGTTATTATCTACTTTAGAAAAGATATAACGCAACTGGCACGGGGCTTTTTTAGAAGTTTAGCCAGAAGGGGTCTGGCAGGAGACAAAGACGCCACGCACGCCTGGATGCTGATAGTAGCTACTGTTCCCGTGGCGGTGGCCGGGTTGCTCGCCCACGACGCGATAGCCGGCAGCATGAGGTCGTTAAAGGTAATAGGCGTAAGCTCTATTGTATGGGGTCTGCTTCTATATATCTCCGACAGGAGGCCGGGCGTCAAGGACTTTGGCTCCGTTACATGGAAGGGTGTTATCGTAGTCGGCTGCGCTCAGGCCCTCGCCCTTATTCCCGGAACGTCGCGATCGGGAATTACCATAACCTTCGGGCTCTTTACGGGGCTTAGCCGCACAGGAGCCGCGCGCCTCTCTTTTCTGCTTGCCGTAATAGTAGGCGGGCTTGCCGGCGCTTCGGAGGGGGTTAAGCTTTTAGGCGCGGCTAACCACACGGACTGGGCCATGCTTTCTATCGGTTTCGCAATAGCGTTTGTTTCGGCCTACCTTGCCATACACCTCTTTCTTCGTCTTATCTCGCGTGCCTCGATGACACCCTTTGTGGTTTACCGTATAGCGCTCGGAGTTCTGTTGCTCTATCTTGCCTGAAGTTTTTCCGCCTGAGAGACCTTATTTACCGCGTCATATCAATAAAATTACATTCAGGGTTCCTGTTAATCAATCATGGATTGATTAAATGTAACATGTCGATTTATGCCTTTTTTTAATCAAAAAGTTGCAATAATAGCTCAAGTATACTACTATTATACCGATAAAATAAGAATACAAACAGATACTACTTTTAATAGGTTATCTTACTGCGTTTAGATTAACGATTAGGACCTAACTGTCCGGTTTTCATATTGAATGACTTATGTCCCCGTTATTTTTACCGTTCCTGTTATTTGTCCTCTGCTTAATGAGGGGCACACCCCTCATTAAGCAGAAGAATAGCCGGCACGCTATTTTGTAAACATAATATTTAGTTAAGTATTGCGCGGTCACTATTTTTTTTACTTCGGTACAGAGTATATATTATTCTATCGGTACCTCTTTTAGTCCGTTGTTTTTGCAAAACCAGAACTCGACATTTTAGCTTTACCGGTATTCAGAAATGGGTACCGCTCACCTCTGACTTTCTTCATCACTTGTGCTGTTAAGAACTGTCCACCGTTAACTACCATGCTCCTGTTGATACTGTAAGTGACTTCGATTTTTTGCTTGATGAAGGTTGTACGCTATGAATAGTAAGAGCCCGCAAAACGATATTCAACCAGTCAGCACCTTTTTAAAGCCTTTCTGGTTGTTTTCCATAGCCCTTATCTCTATCTTTGTGGCGGAAGCCCTGGTTATGTTCTTTATGGAACTGACCTTTTCGTCGCACTCCCTGCGCTACGCCATAGTTATAGATTCCCTGCTCCTTTCCGGCCTTCTCTTTATCCCTCTCTACTTTTTATTCCTACGCCCCATGCTGATACACGTTCAGCGCAGCAAAATTATAGAGGGCGAAATCAGGGAGTACAATAAAGCGCTTCGTACAGAGGTGGAAGAGCGGATAAAGGTAGAGAGCGACCTCAGGCTCTTTAGAGACCTCATTAACCAGACGCAGGACTCCGTGCTTGTTATAGACCCTGAAGCGGG
>JAJRYL010000144.1 GCA_024275855.1 Deltaproteobacteria bacterium | reverse complement strand
GGGAAAAAGCGTATGAACGATATAAAGGACGCGGGTGAGGAGATAGTAGTTGCTATTGATGAAGACCTTGAAGATATCGTTCCGGGGTATCTTGAAAACAGGGCAGGGGATTTATCCGCTTTAAAGATCGCTATAGAGACCTCCGACTACGAAACGGTAAGGGTAATAGGCCATACTATGAAGGGTACCGGAGGCGGTTACGGTTTTGACGAGCTTACAAATATAGGCGCCCGGCTTGAAGCGGCGGGCAAGTCAAAAGACAGGGTCGGTATGGAAAAAGGCCTCTTCGATCTTTCCGGTTACCTGAGCCGGGTAAAGGTAGTGTATGTCAGGTAGAAAAGAGTTTTAGGGTTTGTTGCTACCCCCACCCGCTCAACCGCTCTTTAATCGCCGCCCTTTAGAGTTTGTACAGAACTTTACGGCACGGGCGTATAGCTGAACTTCTGTCCGCCAACCGATGCCTCGTACATAAGCCCGCCTCTTGTTACCGTAAAGATAGCGACACCGTCGGAGTAGTCGGCGTTTGCCGATGCCCCTGAGGTTACGGCAACGGCTGAGACCTGCGCCCCGAGTTCGAGGTTGCCTTCTGTAAAGTTTTTTAACGCTGCCTTGTCTTTGAAAAAGATTATCTCACTGTAAGACTGCACACCCAACTGAAAGCCTATCGTGACCTGCGCCAGGCTGGTAAGCCCTATGAATCTGCCTTTTTTGTAAACCTTGCCTTTGCCGTATGCTCCTCCTATACCTATTCCGGCCTTGCCTACCTTGGGAAAGACAGCGTAACCGTAGGCCTTGCGGAAGAAGATATGCATGCCGGGGTCGGCGTTTTTAAAGTCTATTATCGCTTTGGTTACGGAGTGGTCGCTTACCCCGTCTTTACCGGCGCTCTCTTTTGCTATAGGGTTCCACCCCGCCTGTACCGGCTGTACGGCTGATAAGAGTGCTATAAGAACGACTGCCGCTAATATCGGTAGGTATCGCATCTATTATACTTCCTCCGGCTCTTTATAAGTTGACCTGCCTGCTAAAAATTTGTTTATACTCAAATAGTACAGCAGATGAATTATATTCGCAATAGTGCTTTATCTATAATCAGACGGGACTCGCAGGAGAGGGCTATTTTGTTGACATTGAGCGGAAGACCTTTTAAACTTACCGCTGATTATCATAACATAAAGGCGTGTACTGTTTATGGGCGAAAATATTTTAAAGGGGCGCACGGCCCTTGTTACCGGTGCGGGAAGAAGGCTCGGCAGGTCGATAGCGCTCGCTTTGGCCGGTGCCGGAGTAAACCTTGTTCTTCACTGCAACAGCTCGGTACAGGAAGCAGAGTCCGTTAAGGACGAGGCACTTTCTTTAGGGCGAGGGGCAGGGATAAGGGTTTGCGTTTTAAGGGCCGACTTTTCTCTCTCCGGCGGAGCGCAGGGGTTGATCGATTCCGCTTTAGAGCTTAACGGAAACCTGAACATGCTGGTTAATAGCGCGTCTATTTTTCCGCGCGGCACACTTGCCGACATTACTTTCGACGACCTTAAGAGCAACTTAAAAGTAAACACATGGGCGCCCCTTATTCTCAGCCGTTCTTTTGCGGCGGCGGTAAAGGAGGGCAGTATCGTCAACCTGCTCGACACCCGTATAGCAGGTTTCGACCGTGCGCATGTAGCGTACCATATGAGCAAACATCTGCTCGCTCTTTTAACGTCTCTTTGCGCGGTTGAGTTAGCGCCTGCGGTAACGGTAAACGGTGTTGCGCCCGGCCTTGTGCTGCCACCGGTTGATATGGATGACGAGAAGACGATAGATACGGACTTTATGGAGAGAATGGCAGCCGGGCTGCCGCTTAAAAGGTTCGGGTCACCCGAGGACGTTGTAGAAGCCGTGCTCTTTTTACTTTCGAGCAGCTTTATTACCGGACAGATTATATACGTGGACGGAGGACGACACGTAAGGGAAGGAAGTTATGGATAAAATATATATTAGAGACCTTATGGTGCGTTGCATAGTCGGCATTAACGACGACGAAAGGGTTAACAAGCAGGACGTGCTCTTCAATATCGTGCTTTACGTAAACCTTGTAAAGGCCGGTTGCAGCGACAATTTCGTTGATACAGTGGACTACAGGTCTATAAAGAAAGAGATAGTTAAAATGGCTGAGGAGTCCTCTTTTTTTCTTATAGAGGCGCTTGCCGAAAAGGCCGCAAAGCTCTGCCTTGCCAGAAGCGGCGTAACAAAGGTAATAGTTACGCTCGACAAACCCGGGGCGCTCAGGTTCGCGCGCTCAGTGGCCGTAGAGATTGAAAGAGAGTAGGTGGTTTGCATGGTCAGGGTATTTATAGGCGTCGGTTCTAATGTAGATTCTGAAAAGAGTGTGTTTGGCGCTCTTAAACTGCTTGACGTTACGGCGCCTGTTGTCGCGGTATCTACATTTTACAGGACTGACCCGGTAAACGCCTCCACTGAAAATCCAGACACGCCGGAGTATATAAACGGGGTGGTTGAGATACGTTCGCGCCTCTTGCCGGTTGAGCTTAAACAGAAGGTGCTGCGGCCCGTGGAAGAGAGGTTCGGGCGTGTAAGGAGCGCGGACAAGTACTTGCCAAGGACGATAGATTTAGACCTGCTTCTTTACGGCGACACGGTTATGGACGAAGGGGGGCTTGAGTTGCCCGACCCGGATATTACGGCACGTCCCTTTATTCTTCTGCCTCTGTTCGAGCTTTATCCAGACCTTGTGCTGCCCGGCTCCGGTGTTGAGATTGCCGGGCTTGTTAAAACGCTGAAAAAGAGTTGGGCTTCGGGTTGCGGCGTCGCTTCCGGAAGCGGGCCGGAGATGGAGAGGCTCGATGAGTTCAGCCTCAGGTTGAGGGTAGAATTCGGCCTTTACGAATAGAGCCGCAAAATCGGCGGAAAAGAGAGAGGGCGTACGGTCTATACCGTACGCCCTCTCTCTTTTATTATATAAGTATCTGTAAAGCGGTTATGCCGCTTTAATACTTTTGTTGATGGGAGTAACGTTAGAGGCGTTAGAGTTTGAGTTGCCGAGCCCCGCGCCCCTCAATATTTTGAAGTTGCTTACAAGCTCCTTAAGCCCGGCGGCAAGGTGCCCTAACTCATCGGTTGCTCCCGTTACTTCGCCAAGCGCGCTCTCGTTACTTGTCGCTACCTCTGAGATAGCGTCCATGTTTCTCGATATTTCGTCAGAGGTCGCGCTCTGTTCCTCGGTTGATGTCGCTATCTGGCGAACCATATCCGTTACGTTCTGAATACCTGTTTCTATCTGCGCGAGCGCGTCGCCAGCCTCGTTTGCGAGCCTTACGCCGTTATCGACCTTGTCTATTCCCTCGCTCATCGCGCTTACGGCTGTGTTGGTTTCGGTCTGTATGGCCCCTATCATGCCGCTAATCTCTTTAGTGGCTGTGGTTGTGCGCTCTGCCAGTTTTCTTACCTCGTCTGCTACTACCGCAAAACCCCGACCCTGCTCTCCGGCTCTTGCGGCCTCTATGGCGGCGTTAAGGGCTAAGAGGTTTGTCTGGTCGGCAATGTCGTTGATTACCGAGATAATGGAGCCTATCTCTTCGGAACTCTTGCCGAGCTTGCCTATGGTGTCGGCGGTTGAGGTTGTTGAGTCTGATACCTCCTGCATGGCGATTATAGCCTGGCGCACTATCTCTCCGCCGTTGGTGGCTATCTCCTGCGCCTCGGTTGAAGATTCAGAGACCTGCTGCGCGTTCTTGGCTACTTCTATAACCGTTGCGCTCATCTCTTCCATCGCCGTTGCGGCCTGAGTGGTCTGGCCGGACTGTCTGGCGGCGCCGTCGGCTATGCTTCTGGCGGTATCTGAGACGGTATTAGAGGAAGCCGCGAGGCGGTTGGCAGATTCCGTAATGCCGCCTATGACTTCGGACATGCTCTCGGCCATTTTGTCAACCGAGTCGCCAAGCCCTGTCACCTCGTCTTTCAACTCTCGCCCTAAGAAGAATACCTTGATCCCGGTTCTTTCCGTAAGGTCGCCGTTGGCGAACTTCTCAACGGTCTCTTTTATTCTGGTTAAAGGTTTGAGTACCTGCGAGTTGGTGCAGTACATAAAGAAGCCGGCGATAAGAACAGAGAGCAGCACAGAGGCTACCATTATTCCAAGGCCGCTTCTGCCTTTTGAGTGTGCGCTGTCTATAAACGCCGTTGTAAGGCTGTGGGCCGCCGCTACGAGCGCCGGGGTGTTCTCTTCCGCAAGCTGAACAGATAAGGTGCTGAAGGTTTTGCTTGAGGCAATAGCTTCTTCTATTATCGCCTTGCGTGTCTGCCACATGTTCTCGACATCTTTAATCGCGTTTAAGAAGTTTGCCCCTTTGGCTCCTATTTTAAGTTTTGTAAGCGCTACCGCTTTAATTTCGTTTAATGTACTTTCAAATGCGTTGGCGGTCTTCATAATCTCGGCCGCAGCCGCTTCTTTGTCGTTAAAAGAGACAAAGAAACTTTCGAGCAGGTAGCTGATCTTAACGGTACGCATTCTTTGCAGTCCCGATACGTTGATGAATTTGGTTACGTCCTTGGTGCCTATGGCCTGCTCCGCGGCTATTACCTTGTTTAGGCGCGCGACAAGCGGGAAGGTGGTCTCTTTTATAACTACGCGAGCGTTGTTGAGCGTGTCTCCTATCTGCATGGTCTGTTCAAGCGTGCTTTTTGATGTTTTCCACGCGGTCTCTACGCCATTGAGTTTGTCGAGCACTTTCGGGTCTGTAATGGCGGTAAGCTCGCCCTTGCCGTTCTTCAGGTCTTTTATCGTCTTGCCGTACCCTACCTTCATATTCTGGAACACCGCTTCAAGAGACTCGTTGCCTGTAAGGATATGACGGTTCAGAACCTCGGTTATCTCAATAGCCTTCTTTCTTAAACCGCCGGCAACCTCTATCTGCGTGAAGTCTTTCTCTATACTGCCGAGTATCAGGTAGATAATAGGTATTTGTATTACGAAGAGTATTACAAGGAAGATGTAACTTCCCATAAAGCGGGTCTTTACGGATTGTATGCTCATTTCTGGGGCTCCTTTTCTGATTTGTAACGTCTAACGGGTCAAACATTTATTTCTTATTTTTAACGGCGCTGAGTTTATAGCGAGTTTAAGCGGCGCGTTTTATAAAAACGCACGACCCCGTCAAAGTGTTGGCATTATGGAGATCATATTCAAATTTAATGGTTTGCAGAGCATACGCATGTGCTCCGTTAATTATACTATCGGTAAACAACTTCGCGCACTTTAGTTTTTTTCAAAGGAGTACATTGGTCGTATATGCCGCTTATCTTGATAAGGTCTAAAGGTAGGTTGGGTTGAGCGTGCAGGCGTATCGGGGCGAAGAGTCCGGCCTTTTTAGCATCCTCTTGATATATTTAGATATTTGTCTTGACAGTCTCTATAAATATGATAAAATTTTCTGCTTGTTGACACTCAGGTTCTAAGTAACCCCCGCTCCTGCTGCGGCAGTGCGTATTTATGCCGCCCGCGGTTTTTTTCCGTTCGGGCGTACTCAGCTTAACTTGCGTATATAGGGACGTCGGGCGCACTTGAGCCATTGGAACTTTTAAGTCTATTCAGGCGGTTCGGGCGTACTCAGCTTAACTTGCGTGTTTGGGGATAGCTGGCGTATCAAATTCCCGTATTTATGCGTAAAGTCGGGAGTATTCAGGTTGTAGAAATTTAATCCTGTTGCAGGGTTTACTTTAAGTCGCCGGAACCAGCGGCATAAACTCCGGAAACGGGTAAGGTAACAGGCGCGTAGCTCAGTGGGAGAGCGCTACCCTGACACGGTAGAGGTCGGCGGTTCGAAACCGCCCGCGCCTACCATATTCAACCCGATCCTGCCGGTTGCCTATGGGTTGGTGTAAATTTATGTAATGGTTGGCCTTTAGCGTTACTCTTTTTTAGTCAGCGCTGAGGCGCTCGCTTCTGCCGGTACTGCTTTTTTTTACCTGTTAAAGTTTTAGAAAGTACTGGTTTGCGCGATTATACTCTGTAGTAATCGCTTCTGTTTTACTTAATTCATATTCACTCTTTTTTTATGACCGGGTAAGTGTATGCCGAAAGTAATATTCCCTGACGGGGCTGTTCAAGAGTACTCTGAGGGCGAGAATTTTCTTGATATAATAAAGGCATTTGACAAGAAACTGCTTAAAAAGAGTGTTGCCCTTAAGGTAGAGGGCGTAGCGAAAGACTTAAGGTCGAAACCTGACGTTACGGCAAAGAGCCTGAGTATAGAGCCGATTCTGCTCGATAGCCCCGAAGGGCTCGACATCTACCGTCACTCAGCGGCGCACGTAATGGCGGAGGCCGTAAAGTCGCTCTTTGACGGTGTCAAGTTAGGTATAGGCCCAACTATAGATAACGGGTTTTATTACGATTTCGATGTAGAGAAACCCTTTACCCCCGAAGATCTCGATAAAGTAGACGCCCGTATGCGTGAGATTATAAAGGGTAACCATAAATTCGAGCCGCGCCGCATGAGCAAGGCCGAGGCTGTCGAGTTTTTTAAAGAGGCGAACGAGCCGTACAAGGTAGAGATTATTGCCGACATTCCAGACGATACGGTCGGCATCTATACGCAGGGTGACTTCACCGACCTCTGTCGCGGGCCGCACCTGCCGTCTACCGGTTATATTCAGGCATTTAAGCTGACTTCCGCGGCGGGCGCGTACTGGCGCGGAGATGAAAAGAACAGAATGCTCCAGCGCATCTACGCTACTGCGTGGGGTACAAAGGCTGAACTGAAAGAGCATCTGAGGAGGCTCGAAGAGGCCAAAAAGCGTGACCATCGTAAAATCGGCAAAGCGCTCGACCTCTTCTCAACGAGTGAAGAAATAGGCTCCGGCCTCGTACTATGGCACCCCAAAGGCGCCGCTATTCGCGGTATAATAGAAGACTTCTGGAAGAGCGAGCACAGAAAATCCGGTTATGATATAATCTACACCCCTCATCTTGCGAGGGTCGATCTGTGGAAGACCTCAGGGCATTGGGACTTCTATCAGGAGAACCTCTTCTCTCCGATGGATTTAGACGGGCAGGAGTATATCGTCAGGCCGATGAACTGCCCGTTCCACATAGAGATATACAAGTCGCGCATAAGAAGTTACCGCGATCTGCCCATAAGATACGCGGAGCTTGGCACGGTTTACAGGTACGAACGCTCCGGTGTTCTGCACGGCCTGCTCAGGGTACGGGGCTTTACACAGGACGACGCGCACCTCTTTACCACCCCTGACCAGCTTGAGGGCGAGATAGGCGACGTACTCGAATTTACTCTTTATATATTAAAGTCTTTTGGATTTAATGAATTTGATATATACTTAAGTACGCGGCCCGACAAGTATGTCGGTTCCCTTGACGACTGGGCGCAGGCGGAAGGGGCGCTGAAAGGCGCGCTTGAGGCCTCTGAGCTGAAGTATATGGTAGACCCCGGCGAGGGTGTCTTCTACGGGCCGAAGATCGATATAAAGATAAAAGACGTAATCGGACGGTCGTGGCAGTGCTCGACCATACAGGTTGACTTTAATCTGCCGGAACGGTTTAACGTTACATACAGAGACGAAGAGGGTGGAACAAGCCGCCCTATTATGATTCACCGCGCGCTGATGGGCTCGCTGGAGCGTTTCTTCGGTTGCCTTATCGAGCATTACGCCGGAGCGTTTCCGCTGTGGCTCGCCCCTGTGCAGGTTATACTCTTAACCGTAACGGACAGAAATAACGACTACGCCAAGACGGTTCAAAAGCAGCTTCAAAGAGCCGGTTTCAGGGTAGAGTTAGATAGTAGAAACGAAAAGCTCGGCTTTAAGATTAGAGAGTCCGAGTTGCAAAAGATACCGTACTCGCTTGTTATCGGAGACAAGGAGGCCGAGACGTTAACAGTCTCTCCTCGCTCCAAACAGGCGGGTGCAATGGATGCCATAGCAATGGAAGAGTTTATCGGGTTGATAAAAAAAGAGAACGTACCGCAAGGGGGTGAGCTTTCATAGCGAGGAATAACGAAAGAGGCAGTAAACGGGATCAGGTCAGGATCAACGGCTTGATCAGAGTGCCTCAGGTCAGGGTTGTCGACGCCGACGGCGAACAGCTTGGTATAATGGATACATCCGCCGCAATTGAAGTCGCGGAAGATAAAGGGCTCGACCTTGTTGAGGTTGCCGCCACAGCGAAACCTCCTGTCTGCCGTATTATGGATTATGGTAAGTACAAGTACCAGATGTCCAAGAAGGCGCGTGACGCGAAGAAGAAGCAGACGGTTATTCTGGTAAAAGAGATGAAATTTCGTGTAAAGACCGACGAGCACGATTTTCAGTTTAAAGTCAGAAATATAAAGCGCTTTCTTGACGACGGCAATAAGGTAAAAGTAATACTCATGTTTCGTGGACGCGAGATAACGCATACCGACCTCGGTCGGGAAAAGTTAAAACGTGTTGGAGAGGAGCTTAAAGAGATTGCCGTTATAGATTCTCATCCGCGCCTTGAGGGAAGAAATATGACTATGCTGCTTGCCCCTATTCCACAAAAGTAACCCGTGCTGCCCGGTTTTTCAAGGCGGCCCGGTTTTTTAGGGTGGGCCGGTTTAAATAAACGGGTATTGCCCTGTGCGGTGGTTAGCCGGGTCGGGTTTTTTTAAAAGTGTTTGGGTCTATTTTAACCGAGCGAGCGCCGTGTACGTTTGCGCCCGGGTTGTATGTCGTAAAGCGGGCTGGAACAGAACTTGTTAAAAGTTTGCAAGAGCGTCGGGTGAGTACTTTAAATCAGCCGGAGCTTTTAAAATTGATAAAAGTCGCTGTGGTAAAGCAGCGAAAAAACAGTTAGTTAACGAGAGGGTTGCACAGATGCCAAAGATAAAGACGAACAGAGCAGCGGCCAAGAGGTTTAAGCTCACAGGTACTGGAAAGATAAAGCGCAGAAAGTCAGGGCTCAGGCATATACTTACGCCCAAGGGTACCGACCGCAAACGTGCGCTCGGCAAGGGTGTACTCGTTGACAAAGCCGACGTTAACAATGTAAGAAAGATGATTCCGTACTCTTAACATTGCGGTAGCGGGCTATTTTATGCCCTGCCTGTACTGTTTAGAGCGATATTTTTATTCTATAGAAAAAAGTTGTGAAAGGAGCTGTACAAGATGCCAAGAGTAAAGAGGGGCGTACACGCCAACAAGAAAAGAAAAAAGGTTTTAAAAGCCTCAAAGGGGTACAGGGGCGCCAGGGGTAAGCTTTACAGTATTGCCACAGAGGCGGTCGACAGGGCGCTCTGTTACGCGTACGCGCATCGTAAAACAAAGAAGCGCTATATTCGCCGCTTATGGATAGCCCGCATTAACGCCGCTGCTCGCGCCAACGATATAACGTACTCGAGGCTGATAAACGGACTCAATATTGCCAACGTATCGCTCGACCGCAAGGTGCTTGCCGATATGGCGGTTAAAGACCCGGCTGCGTTTACCCGTGTGGTCTCCATAGCTAAGGAAAGCCTTGCCGCATGAGGGAGAGGCTTGAAGAACTCCTGAAAGATGCCCGCGCCGAGATTGAAAAGTCCGGCGTAAAGGACTCGCTGCTTACGGTCAAGTCAAAGTACCTCGGCAGAAAGGGGGCCTTGCAGGGCTTTTTCAAAGATCTCGGCTCCCTTGCCGCTGATGAAAGAAAGAGGGCGGGCGAGTTAATCAACACCGTTAAAAACAGCCTTGAGAGCGAGATAGAGACGCGCCTCAGCGCGATCCATGCCGCTGAAATGGCCAGGAGGCTGAAGACCGAAAAACTCGACGTTACTCTTCCGGGCAGGTCCCGCCCGCTCGGTTCAATCCATCCGGTAACTCAAACACTCTACGAGGTTGAGGAAATTTTCACTTCGCTCGGTTTCGGCATTGCCGAGGGGCCGGAGGTCGAGGTCGATTACTACAACTTCGAGGCCCTCAATATTCCGCGCGACCATCCGGCGCGCGACATGCAGGATACCTTCTATATAAATAAAGAGGTTCTTTTGCGGACGCACACCTCGCCCGTGCAGATCCGCGTAATGGAAGAGCAGCCTCCGCCGCTTCGTATTATCGCCCCCGGTACAGTCTACAGGCGCGACTCCGATGTAACCCACACACCGATGTTCCATCAGGTCGAAGGTTTTATGGTAGATACAAACATAACCTTCTCTAACTTAAAGGGCGTGCTCACCCATTTCCTCCACTCGCTCTTTGGCGAAAATATCGAGGTTCGTTTCCGTCCGAGTTTCTTCCCGTTTACCGAGCCGAGCGCAGAGGTCGATATACGCTGTGTAATCTGCAAAGGTAAAAGCTCCGCTTGCAGGGTCTGTAAGGGCAGCGGGTGGCTTGAGGTTTTAGGCAGCGGCATGATCCACCCCGAGGTCTTCAGGTCTGTTAAGTACGACCCTGAAAAGGTTTCCGGTTTTGCCTTTGGTATCGGCATTGAGCGTATAGCTATGCTCAAATACGGTATTGACGATATACGTCTCTTTTTCGAGAACGATGTCCGTTTTCTCGCTCAGTACTAAAAACCGGGCCGGATTCTAAGGGGCGTAACCCGGTCTGTTTAAGGAGGCTTTTTGTTTGCTGTTATGTAGACAGCGGCTTTTCATTTTATTATACTTATAGTGCCTTTTGGGCGCTTTTTTTTGACAGACAGGAGCTTGTTGCGCTATATTGGCGATACTTGGTAAGTTGTGGATAAGTAGAGTGATTATTCTGCTTTAAGGTTCTGTTCTATTTTACAGGGTAATATTAAATGTTATTTAGTTATAACTGGTTAGAAGAGTTTGTTGATGATCTTGGTGACGTGCGCGAGCTTGCCGACCGGCTTACGATTACCGGCACCGAGATAGAGGGTGTCGAGGATCTTTCCGGCGGCATATCGGGTATTGTAACGGCTGAGGTTTTAACGGTCGAGCCGCACCCTAATGCCGACAAGTTGAGTCTTTGCGACGTTAAGACCGCCGAGACCGAGTTGAAGATAGTCTGCGGCGCAAAGAATATGAGACCCGGAGACAAGGTAGTGCTTGCCGTTCATGGCGCGCGCCTGCCCGGCGGCTTTAAGATAAAAAGATCGAAGATCAGGGGGGTCGAGAGCAACGGCATGATGTGCTCAGAGGTAGAGCTTGGTATCGCCAAAGAGTCTGCCGGAATTATGATACTTCCGCAAGATACCCCGGTCGGGCTCGATGCCCTCGACGTGCTCGGGTTAAAAGACTTTGTGCTCGACGCGGGAATTACCCCCAACCGCCCCGACCTGCTCTCAATGCGGGGCCTCGCGCGCGAAGTTGCTACTGTTACAGGGAAAACCCTTACCTTCAAAGCAGCGTCGGTTGAAGAGTCCGGAGCTAATATAGACGAACTTATTACCGTTTCTATTGATGACAATACCCCGTGCGCCCGGTACTCGGTTAGGGTAATAGAGGGCGTCAGGGTCGGGCCTACTCCGGACTATATTGTGCGGAGGTTGGAGACCAACGGTCTGCGTTCTGTTAATAACGTAGTGGATATAACCAATTACGTGCTTTTGGAGCTCGGGCAGCCGTTGCATGCCTTCGACCTTGACCGTATTAAAGGCGCTAAAATAGTTGTTCGTAACGCTAACGCCGGTGAAACAATAAAGACTATCGATAATGTTGAGCGAAATCTCGCTGAGAGCATCTGTGTAATTGCTGACGAATCGTCTCCGGTGGCTGTTGCCGGAGTAATGGGCGGCAAGTCGAGCGAAGTCGGCGAGGCCACTACACGGGTGCTTTTAGAGTCAGCTTACTTTGAGCCGACCTCTGTCAGGCGGGCATCGAAAAAACTCTCTCTTTCGTCCGATTCGTCCTACAGATTCGAGCGAGGTGTTGACATAGAGACGGTTACGGTAGCGCTCGACCGTGCCGCGGCGCTTATTCTTGAGATCGCGGGAGGCGGGGCCGCAAAAGGCAGGGTCGATATCTACCCTGAAAAGTTCGAGGCTAAACCTATACTCTTCAGGCCTGTTCGCGCCGAGTCGCTTCTTGGCATTCCTGTTGACCCTAAAGAGGTTGGTCTTACGTTTACTTCTCTTGGCATGAGGGTAACCGGAAAGAAAGAGAGCGGCAACACGGTCTTAGAGGTTGTTCCGCCGTCGTATAGAAGAGACATCCTGATAGAAGAGGACCTTTTGGAGGAGGCTGCGCGCCTCTTCGGATACGATAACATTCCGACAACCCTGCCCGTGGCCGGTATAATGCCCGGCGGGGTAAGCCCGATGCTCGGTATTAAAAAGCGTATTACGGAGTTGCTAAGTGGTGCCGGACTCGCGGAGACGCTAAATTATACCTTTGTTTCTAAAGACGAGTTTGCTGTTACCGGCTCCGAGGGCGCGCCCGCTATTGAGATAATGAACCCGCTTAGCGAGGAACTCTCCGTTATGCGTAGATCCCTTATGCCCTCTCTTTTAGAGTGTTTAAGGCGCAATATTCAGGTAAATAACACAGACGTAGCGCTCTTTGAGGTCGCTCCCGTCTTTACTTCAAACGCAGGCGCCCAAGAGCAGGAGTGTGAAGACCCGACTGATAGACTGCCTACCCAGCAGTGGAAGGTTGCAGGCGTCTTATACGGCGCGAGACACGCGCTAACGTGGAACCAGCCGAAAGAGGCGGTTGATTTTTATGATATAAAAGGTATAGTTGAAAGAGTTCTTAAAGGTGTGGGCGTTAAGGCACCTATGCGGCTCGGCCCAGTCGGTGAGTCGGACGCGCGCTTTTTTCATCCGGGAAAATCGGCCTCTATGAAACTTGGCGCTTCCAGTGCCGGTCTTTTTGGCGAGGTGCATCCCGATATACAGAGCAGGTACGGGCTTTCTAAACCGGCTTATGTATTTGAGCTTGATATAGAGACGCTTTCGGACTTATCAACAGGTAAAAGAAAGTACCGTCCGCTTGCCCGGTATCCGGGTTCTGCGCGCGATGTGGCTATTATAGTAGACTCTACAGTTCCTTATGCCGATATTCTATCGTTAATCGACAAGATAGATACAAAACTTATTGATAATGTTGACTTGTTTGATGTATACTGTGGCAGTGAAATACCGGAGGGCAAACGTTCCGTCGCCCTTCGTATCAATTATAGAAGTCTTGAAGGAACACTTAAGCAGGCAGAAGTAGAGAGTGTTCACTCTAAGATACAAGGCGAGCTAACTTCGCGGTTTGGTGCTGAAATACGCGGTCAAGGGTCTTGATTTCCAAGACCGGTATTCTATAATTTGTCTGGGGGGGGTATGACAAAGGCGGATATTGTAGAAATTGTGTACGAAAAGGTCGGTTATTCAAAAAAAGATGTTGCTGTAGTTATCGAAAAGATATTCGAAGCTCTTAAGGAAACCCTCGAACAGGGTGAAAAGGTTAAGATATCCGGGTTTGGTAATTTCAGTGTGCGCCAGAAGCGGGCACGCAGGGGACGCAACCCGCAGACCGGTGGCGAGATTACTATTGACGAAAGAAAGGTCATGACATTTAAAGCGAGTCAGCTTTTAAAGAAGTCGATAAACGCCAAGCCGGACGAAAAAAACTCTGCCGAACCTCAGTCGCAGCAGCTTTAGTACCCAGCCATTGCGCGCGGCGGTAGTATAAAGATAAACGGCATCGCATCAACCCGTGGCCTGTGAGTCTTGCGGTATGGCTGAAAAAACCTTTTTAATTCGTTCTCTGTTTAATCTATCTTGTTACTTGCGGATTTGAGTCTTCTGAAATGCCGTGCTGATTGAGTATTGGCGTTTGCTTTTTTTAACGGATAAATCCCGGTTAACCATGAAACAGATTCCAGACAAGCTGTACTTTAAAATCGGTGAGGTTGCCGGCATTACGAACGTTAAGCCGTATGTGCTGAGGTACTGGGAGTCTGAGTTCAAGATTATAAGCCCCAAAAAGTCGCTTACCAGGCAACGGGTCTACAGCCGTGGAGATGTTGATCTTATTCTTGAGATAAAACGTCTTCTGTATAAAGAGAAGTACACGCTGGAAGGGGCAAAAAAGCGGATTCGGCAGATTCGAAAAGAGGCCAGGGCCAAAAATCAACTCGGCAT
>JAJRYL010000143.1 GCA_024275855.1 Deltaproteobacteria bacterium | reverse complement strand
TTTACGCCGTTTTTCAGGTTTGCCGTATAGTCGGGCACAGGAGCGTTTATAGAGGTGGAGTCGGCGGGGTCGTGACCGGCGATTATGTTTAATAGAATTGCCGCGTCCTCTACGTCTTTTGTAAGCGGGCCTGCCTGGTCGAGCGACGAGGCGAAGGCGATCATGCCGAAGCGAGATACCCTGCCGTAGGTCGGTTTAAAGCCGACCACGCCGCAGCACGACGCCGGTTGGCGTATAGAGCCGCCAGTATCCGTGCCTATTGAGGCCGCGCACTCGTTAGCCGCCACAGAAGCGGCGGAGCCTCCTGAACTGCCGCCCGGTACGTGAGCCTTCGACCACGGGTTAAGGGTAGGCGCGTAGGCTGAGTTCTCGGTAGAAGAACCCATAGCGAACTCGTCCATATTATTTTTGCCGAGTATTACCGCCCCCGCCGTCTTCAATCGGGCGATAAGCGTAGCGTCGTACGGCGGAATAAAGTCTTCGAGCATCTTGGAGCCGCAGGTGGTGCGGATGTTTTTGGTGCAGAAGATATCTTTAACGGATACCGGCACCCCTGTTAACGGCGTTACGTCCGTGCCGTTACTCAAACGCCTGTCGGCCTCTTTAGCGTCTGCCAACGCTGTTTCGTTAGATACGGTAATAAAGGCGTTTATGTCGCCGTCTACCTCTTTTATGCGGTCGAGAAAAACGTTCGTAACCTCTACCGAGGTAAGCTCTTTACTTTTCAGCCTGGCGGATAACCCGTGTATGCTCTCGTTAGTAATGCTCAACTGTAGCCTCTTATTTAAGTTAGCCTTTATATGATGTTGTGTCCGCTACTCTATTATGCGTGGAACCTTAAAACAGCCGCGTGCCGTTGAGGGCGCGTTCTTTAAGGCCTCGTCTCTGTCTATGGATTCGTGAACGGTGTCTTCCCGCATAGGCGTGGAGGTAGAGACCGAGTACGCGGTAGGGTTTACGCCCTCGGTATCGAGTTCAGAGAGTTTCTCTACATAACTGAGTATGCGCTGCAACTGGGCGGTGTAGGTCTCGACCTCGTCCTCTTTTAGCTTCAGGCGCGCGAGCCCCGCAACGTACTCTACATCTTCTCCTGTGATAGACATATATTTATCCGCCTTTCGATTCTGTCCTTCTGGTGAAATTAAGAGTGAACGGTAACACAGTTCTGTTGGTTTTTTCAAGCCTGAGCATTTTTACGGTTGCCAGTTGATACTGAAAAGCGCTGTGTTATACTCGGTGTACGGTTCTGTCGAATATGTTGATATTCAGCTTTTGTAATGAAAACAGCAGCGGTTGGAAAATTTGTCGAATATTTTTAGCACGGGAGTGTGTATTGAAAGTTGCCTATATACAGACACGTCCGAAGTTCGGTGAAGTAGAGCGCAATGTAGAGAACGCGGTTAGTAAAATAGAGACGCTTGGCGCCGAGCTGGTCGTCTTGCCGGAACTCTTCTCTACCGGTTATCAGTTCAAGTCAACAGCCGAGGCGTTAGAGCTTGGAGAAAACGCGCGCTCCGGTTATGCGGCAGTACGGTTAATTGAGGCCGCAGTTAAAACAGGTGCTTTTATAGTCGCCGGAATAGCCGAGCGCTCAGGCGCCTCTGTCTATAACTCTTGCGTGCTGGTCGGGCCGAAAGGGTTTATAGGGCTTTACCGCAAGGCGCACCTCTTTAGTAACGAGACGGTAATCTTCAAAAAAGGCAATACGCCCTTTAAGGTCTTTGATGTAGGCGTTGCAAAAGTGGGCATGATGATCTGCTTCGACTGGCTCTTTCCGGAGGCCGCTCGCTCGCTCGCTTTGCAGGGGGCCGACGTTATCTGCCATCCGTCAAATCTTGTGCTGCCGCACTGCCCCGCCGCCATGATTACCCGCTGTTTAGAGAACAGGGTTTTTGCTATTACCGCCAACAGGGTAGGTGCCGAAGAGCGGATTAAGGGGGCGGCGTTAACGTTTATCGGTTCGAGCCAGGTGGTAGGGCCAAACGGTACGGTCTTTAAACGCTCAGGCAGAAGGGTTGAGTCCGGAACGGTTGACATAGATGTAACGCTCGCCCGGAATAAGAAGATAAACAGCAGAAACGATATTATAAAGAGCAGACGAACCGGCTTATACACACTGTAACGTATAGAAAAATGCACGGGCTATCGGTCTGTTAAGATACTTAAAAAGGTCTTTATTGCCGTGCTGTAAAATTTTTTATTTGGTAATCAGTCAGTGTGGAAGGGGCTTTATTGATCTAAACGGTTGCCGTTGAAGATAAAAGCTCTTGTGACAGAGCCCTGCCGGTTCTGCTCTTCAGCGCTATCTATTACGGTGCGGTATAAGCCATTATATATAAGGAAAGAGCGGGCGCGGAACTCCGTTATTATTGAAAGCGTATACTGTATACAATTTTCCCCTTGACAAGCAGGCGCAGTTGTTCTATTCTGCCTTCTACCCAAAGTCAGATTTTCATAACTACTGTAACTTTCGTGTGGCGCCTAAATGTCACGATTGTCTATACTGTTCTGGATTAAGGATGAGGTTAAGCAGTATGCTGCTGACGTATCTTCCAGTTTTATTGATGTTAGGTTTCGCCACCATGATGGCTATGATGGTGCTGTTTGCCAGTTCCATTTTTTCTCCGAAAAATCCTTATAAAGAAAAGAATAAACCGTGGGAGTGCGGGCTCGAACCTATTGGCGACGCCAATTCAGGGAATTTTCGCGTTCACTTCTTTATAATAGCTATTCTATTCGTTATCTTCGATGTAGAAACGCTCTTTCTCTTTCCGTGGGCGGTTCTGTTGACCGACCACTCTATCTCGGTCTTTATCTTTGTCGAGATGATTCTGTTTGTTGCTGTTCTCGCGTTCGGTCTTATATACGCCTGGAAGAAGGGCGCGCTGGACTGGGTGTAACGTATAAATAACATCAGGTATTTATTATGTCCGATATTATGAAAAAAAATTCTATAGAGGATTCGTTCCTCTTCACCACCGTAGACCATATTGCCGAGGTTGTCAGAAAAAGCCCGGTTATGGATGCCGTGCGTGAAAACGTCGTTACCGAGACGGTAGCCAACTGGGGGCGTTCCTCATCGTTGTGGCCCCTTACCTTCGGTCTCGCCTGCTGCGCTATCGAAATGATTGCCGCGGCCTGCTCCCGTTACGACTGCGACCGTATGGGGATAGTCTTCAGGCCTTCTCCGCGCCAGAGCGACGTTATGATTATTGCCGGAACAATGACCAAAAAGATGGCCCCGCTCGTTAAAAGACTTTACGACCAGATGGCCGAGCCGCGCTGGGTTATAGCTATGGGCGGTTGCGCTTCCGCAGGCGGCCCGTACAATACCTACTCCGTAGTACAGGGCACGGACCTTGTTATTCCGGTAGACGTTTACGTGCCGGGCTGTCCGCCGCGCCCCGATGCCCTGCTCTTCGGGTTTTTACAGCTTATGGAAAAGATTAAAAAAGAGAGTCCGTACGGCATTGAAGGTAGAAAGTCAGGTGTGAAGTAAGATGAGTAAAACCGTTAAAAACGCAAATTTGCTTATAGATAAGGTCGTAAGAGTCTACTCCGGCGACATTATCTCTACGGACGTTTTTCGCGGCGACGTTACCCATACCGTAAAAAAGGGCGCGTTGCGCTCTATATGCAGCTTTCTGCATAGCGACAAAGAGCTTGCCTTCAACTATCTTGTAGACGTATTGGGTGTTGACAAAAATACGGATACCAAACGTTTCGAGGTTGTCTATATCCTCTATTCGATATCTAACAGGCTTCGTATCAGGTTGAAAGTTCAGCTTGACGACGGAGAGAGTATACCGACCGTTACCGACATCTGGCGCGGAGCCGACTGGCCGGAGCGTGAGGCGTACGACATGTTCGGTATTATTTTCGACAACCACCCGAACCTTCGCCGTATCTACCTCGAAGAGGATTGGGAGGGGTATCCGCTAAGAAAAGATTATCCGCTTCGCGGTTACAAAGACGAGTTCAACCCCAACGGCGAAGAAAAAGACCTGGGCTGATTTTTACGGAGGCCGGATTTGTGCGGTGCCTGTTGCCTGAAAGATGGGCCGGATTTTACGGGGGTCGGATTTGTGCGGTGCCTGTTACTTGAAAGATGGGCCGGATTTTACGGGGGTCGGATTTGTGCGGTATCGGTTGCCTGAAAGATGGGCCGGATTTTGCGGGGGTCGGATTTGTGCGGTGCCTGTTACCTGAAAGGTGGGCCGGATTTTACGAGACATAGCTTTACGGCTTAGACCTTATGTCGGGGCCGGTTTCGAGGGCCGAATGGAAATATAGAACTGATTTTTTTACAAAGTTAAAATTTTAAGATCGTGGCTTAATTTTTAAGGCGCAGGCCGGTTTTTATTAAAGATAAGCTGTTTTAAAAGAGTTTAATTATATTCTAAAGACGGGCATCGGTTTTTTAGAGAATAGAACGGAATAATGGCGGAAAATAACGAGCTTATAACTACTAAAGAGGTCAGCCTGCACATGGGGCCGCAGCACCCGTCAAGCCACGGTGTGCTCCATCTTGTGCTCGACCTCAAGGGCGAGAAGGTTCTGCACGTTGAGCCGGACATAGGCTACCTGCACCGTGGAACCGAGAAGATCGCCGAGAACCTCCTCTACCACCAGTTTACCCCGTACACCGACCGGCTCGACTATATGTGCGCGATGAGCAATAACCTCGCTTACGTCTCGGCGGTTGAAAAACTTATAGATGTAGAGATAACGCCGAGGGCGAAGTATATCCGTGTAATAGCAGCCGAGCTTTCAAGAATCGCCGGCCACCTGCTCGGTATGGGAGCCTGGGCGGTCGATCTTGGCGCAATGTCCATATTGCTCTACATGATTCGCGAGCGTGAGATTATTCTCGATATTTTCGAGATGCTCTGCGGAGCGAGAATGACGCTGACTTACCTGCGTGTAGGCGGGGTAAGGTACGACTTTACGGATCAGTGCAAAGAGGCCTGCAAAAACCTTGTTAAGATAATGCCGGGCCGTTTGGACGAGTACGAAGGCATACTTACCGGAAACAGAATATGGAACGACAGAAACCGTGACGTTGGCGTTATCAGCAAGGAAAATGCCATTAATCTCGGCCTAAGCGGCCCTTCGTTAAGGGCTACCGGAATAGACTGGGATATACGCAAGGACGAGCCGTACCTTGTATATAAAGACTTGAGCTTCGATGTCCCGACCGGAACAAACGGAGACTCTTTCGACCGTTACATAGTCAGAATAAATGAAATGCGCCAGTCCGTCAGGATAATAGCGCAGGCGCTTGAGCGTATGCCGGTTGGGCCGTTCAATATAGAAGATCCCAAGATCGTGCCTCCGCTTAAAAAAGACGTTTACAGCAACATGGAGGCGTTAATTCATCACTTCAAGTATGTCTCCGAAGGTTTTAGCGCGCCAAAAGGCGAGATATACTCTTCAATCGAGTCGCCTAAAGGCGAACTCGGGGTCTATATAATGAGTGACGGGTCGCCGAAACCGTACAGGTTGAAGCTAAGGGTGCCGTCCTTTATGAACCTTCAGAGCATGAACGAACTATCAAAGGACGGGTACTTTGCGGATGTAATATCGGTACTTTCGAGCCTCGACCCTGTTTTCGGAGAGTGCGACAAGTAAGTCGGGGCAAATTTTTTGGTCCGTTGCCGGGTTAACTTTTGGAGAGCCGGACCGGTAGTCGGGCGTATTCCCTTAAGGTGTCTGTTTATTGTCGGGCTGGTTTTTTAATCTGAATAAATTTTGTTAGAGTTTTTAATATAGACGGAAGATATAAAGATGCTTACAGAGAAGACATTAGAGAAGATAGAGCAGATTCAGAAGAACTACCACAGTAAGAAATCCGCTGTAATGGGTGCTCTTATGGCTGTTCAGCGCGATTCGGGCAACAACCTTACCCGTGAGGATATGGAAGCGGTAGCCCGTATCTTAGAGGTCAACCCCGTTGAGGTGCATGCCGTAGCCGGATTTTATACCATGTATAACTGGAAAAAGCCGGTCGGAAGAAACCATATACAGGTCTGCTGGAATCTCTCGTGCTCGCTTCTCGGTGCCGAGCACCTTATCTCTTATATCGAAAAGAGTCTTGGCATTACCGTCGGCGAGACAACGCCAGACAGTCTGTTTACGTTAAGTACGGTTGAGTGCCTCGGTTCGTGCGGTACGGCGCCGATGATGCAGATTGGCGACGACTACTACGAAAACCTGACGGAAGAGAAGATAGATACCATTCTTGCCGACATTAGGGCAAGGTCGTAATACAGTGGCGGATATGGAAAAGATACTCCTTAAAAACATAGACAAGCCAGAAGCCTACAAGCTTGAGAATTATGTCGCCAACGGCGGCTATAAGGCTGTGCGCAAGGCCCTTGAGATGGATCCCGACCATATTATACAGATGGTTAAAGACTCCAACCTCAGAGGGCGCGGCGGAGCCGGTTTTCCGGCCGGTCTTAAGTGGAGCTTTATCCCCAAGGACCCGACCATACAGAAGTATCTCTGCTGCAACGCTGACGAGGGAGAGCCCGGCACCTTTAAAGACCGCGCTATAATGGATAACGACCCTCATCTGCTCTTGGAGGGCATGATGATAACCTGTTACGCGATAGGCGCGTCGATCGGTTATGTCTATATCCGCGGAGAGTTTGAGTATGGCGCGGCCAAGCTTGAAGACGCTATAACAGAGGCGTATGAAAAGGGTTTTCTCGGAAAAAATATCTTCGGTTCTAAATTTTCGCTCGACCTTTATGTTCATAGAGGCGCCGGAGCTTATATCTGCGGAGAAGAGACCGCGCTTTTAGAGTCTTTAGAGGGCGGCAGGGGCCAGCCCCGTAAAAAACCGCCGTTTCCGGCGCTTGCCGGTCTTTACGCCAAACCGACCGTTATCAATAACGTCGAGACGCTCGGATCCATTCCGGCGATTATAGAAAAAGGCCCTGAGTGGTTCAAGGCTATCGGGCCGGAGAAGAGCCCGGGTACGAGAATCTGCGGTGTCTCAGGACATGTTAAAAAGCCGGGCCTTTACGAACTGCCCATGGGAACCCCCCTGCGCGAGCTGATATACGACCACTGCGGAGGAATGCGCGGCGATAAAAAGATAAAGGCGGTAATTCCAGGAGGCGTAAGCGCCCCTATGCTCGTAGAGGCCGACCTCGATACGCCGATGGATTTCGACTCGATGGGCGCAAAGGGCACAATGCTCGGGTCGAGCGCGGTTATCGTTATGGAAGAGGGCACCTGCATGGTAAAGGTAGCTTATATTACCAACAGGTTCTTCTCTCACGAGTCCTGCGGCAAGTGCACCCCTTGCCGGGAAGGCACCTCGTGGCTTACCCGTGTACTGCACAGAATGGAGCACGGCGAGGGCAGGGCGGGGGATGTTGAACTTTTAGAGAGCCTCTGCGGCAATATCTTCGGGCGTACCTTCTGCCCGCTCGGCGACGGAGCGGTAATGGCGCTTCGAGGGGCGCTGAAGCACTTTAGAGAAGAGTTTGTCTACCATGTGGCGCATAAAAAGTGCATGGCGACTACTGAATAATTTGAACTTCGATTCTACGGTAACAGGGCGTATCGGTTAATTCGGTTAGAGTGTACTGCTTAACTTGATATAGTACGGGAACAATGGCGAATATTAAGATAAATGGAAAAGAGATTGAGGTAGAGGCGGGAACGCTGATACTCGATGCCGCACGGGACAACGGGCACGATATACCTACCTTCTGCTATCAGGCCGACCTTATAGGAATCGGTTCGTGCAGGATGTGCCTCGTTGAGTTGGAGGGGCAGAAGAAGCTTCAGCCCTCCTGCATAACCCCTGTTATGGACGGAATGAGCATACTTACCGATTCGCCTACGGTCGTCTCCGCTCGCGCCTCTATGCTGGAATTTCTCTTAACCGACCACGCCCTCGACTGTCCGGTCTGCGACAAAGGCGGAGAGTGCGAACTTCAGGACATGGTCTTCAAGCACGGGCCGCGCACAGGCCGTCATGCCGAGCCCAAGCACAGGCACCACGGTAAAGATTACGTGCTAAGTCCGGTAATTATAAAGAATTCAAACAGGTGCGTACAGTGCACAAAGTGCGTGCGTGTCTGTAAAGAGGTTGTCGGCGTCGGGGTTCTCGGCTCCATAGGCCGCGGCATTCATCAGGAAGAGACCAGCTTTCAAAAGACCTTTCTCGACTGCGACCACTGCGGCAACTGCATAGAGGTCTGTCCTGTCGGCTGCTTTATGCGCCTTCCGTACAGATATACGTCAAGGTCGTGGGATCTTAAGTCGGTAGATTCCGTCTGCACCTACTGCGCCACCGGCTGCAGGGTGGTAATCGAAGAGAGAGACGGAAACGTCGTAAGAAGCAGGGCGCAGCTTGGCGTTGGCCTCAACAGCGAAACGCTCTGCGCGCGCGGCAGGTTCGGTTACGATATTGTAAATAACGAAGAGAGGCTTACAGCGCCGCTGGTAAGAAAGTACGGCAGGTTGGAGCCGGCCACGTGGCAAGAAGCTTTTGCGGCTGTTAGACAAGGGCTTGGCGTTACCGGTGCGGCGACCACAGGCGGGCTTATCTCTCCGAGAATGACCAACGAAGAGCTGTTCCTCTTCTCTAAATTATTTAAAGGCCCGCTTGAGAGCAACAACGTGGATTCGTCCATGCGCTGGACTCCCGAGGCTGTCGAGGGGTTTGTCTCGGCTACCTCGATGACCGAAGGCGGTGCCTCGCTCTTTGACCTGATGGCTTCAAAGACCGTGCTGGTCATCGGTACGCAGCTCTCTGACGAGAACCCCGTTGTAGATTATATAGTGCGGCGCATCGCCAACGCAAATGGCGTGAGCGTTGCTATCGCCTCTTCGAGGGCGATGAAGCTCGATTCGTCCGCGGTTATTACGCTTAGGCACGCACCCGCCGCCGAGGGCGACCTGCTTGGCGCCGCCGCGCTTTTGCTGGCCGACAAGAAGGCTGAAAAGTTTTCCGGCCCCGATAGCGCAAAGGCCGGGTTAAGCGGAGCCAAGGCCACTGGCGTGGATACTTTCGTTAAAAGAGCGGGTATTAGCCGTGAAGAAATAGAGGCGCTTGTCACAAGGCTCGGTTCGTCGGACTCTGTAGGCATAATCGCCGGCACGGAGTTTTTACGTTTTCCCGAAGGCTCAGCCAACCTCGCTCTCTTGACAGAGGTGCTTCGCGGGTCCGGTAAAAAGGTTACCGTGGTGCCTGTGCTCGATAGAAGCAACCAGAGAGGCGCGTGGGAAATGGGCGCTCACCCCGGGTTTGGAGCCGCCTACGCTGCCACGGGAACGAAAGGGCTCGGTTTCGGCGCTATGATGGAGGCCGCTTTTGCCGGAGAGCTTAACTCTCTTTATATAGTTGGCGAGAATCCGGTTGCGGAGTACGGTGACGGAAACTTTGCAAGAGACGCTATAAGCCGCACAGGTTTTGTGGTTGTACAAGACACCTTTATGACGGAGACCGCGGCTATGGCCGACGTGGTTCTGCCCGGAGCTACCTTTGCTGAAAAAAATGGAACTTATACTAATCAGGAAGGCAGGGTTCAGTCGATCAACAAACTGCTGCCGGCTCCGGGTTCCGCTAAGTCCGATCTTGAAATAATTTCTAAAATATACAATACTTTCGCCGGTTCGGATACGGCGCCGGTAAAAAAGGCTTCGGCTGTCTTTGAGGAAATCAGAGCCGGGGTTCCAACTTATAAAGATGTGGACTTAACCTTCAATAATATTAAGAATACTTTTAACGATCTTGACAATAAAGGCTCTTTGGTTTCAGCCTCTCCGGAAAGCGTAGGCGTACCTGCCGTTACGATTACCGCCGCAGGTATTTTAGCTGACGAGGGGCCTTCGGGTTTCACTCTTGTTACCGGCAACCACCTGTACCATTCCGGACGGTTGACCTTGCGCTCCGAAATACTTAACGGCTTTCTTAAAGGCGCAACAGTAGAGATAAGCTCTGAAGACGCGGACGAAATAGGGGTGACGAGCGGCGATACGGTAACCGTAACCGGTACCCGTTTCTCTGCGGAGCTTACGGTAAAGACCCGCAAGGGCAGCGTAAGCGGCATGGTCTTTATCGCAGAGAATTATAATGACGTTCAGGTACATAAGTTTTTTAAACGCGGCGAGTCG
>JAJRYL010000008.1 GCA_024275855.1 Deltaproteobacteria bacterium | reverse complement strand
TCGGCAAAGAGGTCGTTACCATTGGAGTCGTTTGCGACTATAGCCGGAAAGTCCACCACTTCCAAACGCCTTACGGCCTCGGTGCCAAGCTCTTCGTACGCTATTACCTCGACCTTCTTTATAGATTGCGCTATTAACGCCGCTGCGCCGCCTACGGCCGCAAAGTAGAGAGCCTTATATTTTTTCATGGCCTCTAAGACTTCGGGGCTTCTCTGTCCCTTGCCGATAGTGCCTTTTAAACCGGTAGCGAGTATCGCAGGGGTAAAGGCGTCCATTCTGCCGCTTGTCGTCGGCCCTGCCGAGCCTATTATCTCGCCCGGTTTAGCGGGTGTCGGGCCGACGTAGTAGATAAGCTGGCCTTTTGGGTCGAACGGAAGCTCTTTACCCGCGTCGAGCAGCTCTATGAACTTTTTATGCGCCGAGTCGCGCGCTGTGTAGATAACCCCGGTAATAAGTACCTTGTCGCCCGCGTTCAACGCCTCTACGTCGGCGTCTGTAAGCGGCGTGGTAATCCGTTTCTGTTCCTGAGTATCTTTCTGTTTCGGCTGTTTCGGCTGCTCCGGCATATTTGAATTCCTTATATAACCGCCTGTTTGTGGCGGTCGGCGTGGCACTGCATGTTTACCGATACCGGTAACGACGCTATGTGGCACGGATGTTTTTCTATATGTACGGCAAGCGCGGTTATCATGCCGCCAAAGCCCATCGGGCCTATGCCTAAATCGTTTATGGACTGGAGCAGTTCGGCTTCGAGCGCCGCTATTACCGGGTCCGGGTTCGGCTCTCCGACCGTTCTCATAATAGCCTTTTTAGAGAGCATGGCGCACTTTTCAAAACTGCCGCCTATTCCTACCCCTACGACTATCGGCGGGCACGGGTTGCCGCCGGCGTTTTTTACTACCTGAACGATAAAATCTTTTACGCCCTCTACACCCTCGGACGGCTTTAGCATGGCAAGCCCGCTCATGTTCTCGCTTCCGGCGCCCTTTGTGGCTACCGTAAGGGAAAGTGCGTCGCCCTCTACTATAGTCGTGTGGATGATAGCCGGGGTATTGTCCGTGGTGTTTGTGCGCGTTAGCGGGTCGCAGACCGATTTTCTAAGCAGGCCCTCTTCGTACCCCTGCCTTACGCCCTCGTTTATAGCGTCGCTTAATGAACCGTCAAGCTCAACTTCGCGCCCGACCTCTGCGTATACTATTGTTAAACCCGTGTCCTGACACATGGGGCGGCGCTCTTTGTTGGCAAGCTCGAAGTTGGTTATAAGCTGGCCGAGCACGTCTTTGCCGAGCGGCGATACCTCGGTCTTTTCAGCCGTTTTTATCGCGTCGATTACGTCGGAGCCGAGGTTGCAGGCGGCCTCTATGCAGAGTTCGCTGACTTTGGCGGTTATGTCCGCTGTCGAAACTTTTCTCACTTGAGTATCCGTTATAGGTGCTGATTAAGGTCTTTGTGTACTTGTCCGGTTCAGTTTCGTTAACGTTTTTTCAGCCTGGTTAGCGTCGCCGTAAAGTGAAGCGACGGTAGCGTTTGCACGAATCAGGCACAGGTTATTTTAAAGCGGCGATAAGCTCTTTTACGGCGGTTACCGAATCGTTCAGGGCCGCTGTCTCTTCGTCGTTAAGGTCAACTTCTAAAATCTCCTCGACGCCGTCTGACCCGAGTTTGGAGGGCACGCCTATGAAGAGACCGTCTATGCCGTACTGGCCCGTGCAGTACGAGGCGCACGGTATAATCCGTTTTTTGTCTTTCAGTATCGCCTCCGCAATCTCTACCGCTGCCGCTGACGGGGCGTAGTAAGCGGAACCCGTCTTTAAAAGCCCTACTATCTCTCCTCCGGCAGTGCGTGTGCGGGCGATAATAGCGTCGAGTTTCTCCGCGCTCATAAGCTGTTCTACCGGAATGCCGGCGACGGTCGAGTACCTCTTTACCGGAACCATAGAGTCGGCGTGGCCGCCGAGCACCATTGCGTGAACGTCTTTAACCGAAACGCCAAGCTCCATTGCGATGAACGAGCGCATGCGGGCTCCGTCGAGCGCGCCGGAGAGGCCGAGCACCTTGTTAGGCTTAAGTCCGCTCGCCTTCCACGCAACGTAAACCATTACGTCGAGCGGGTTGGTGACGACTATTATAATTGTGTTTGGGGAGTGTTCTACGATGTTCTTGACGACATCTTTGATAATGCCGGTATTCTTTTCTATTAGGTCGCTTCGGCTCATGCCCGGTTTTCTTGCAAGGCCGGCGGTAATTATGACAATGTCGGAACCTGCCGTATCGGCGTAGTCGCTCGTGCCTTTAATGTTGGAGTCAAAGGCGTCTATCGGCGAGGCCTCGACAAGGTCTAAGGATTTACCTTGCGGTACGCCGTCTATAATGTCGAGCAGAACAACGTCTCCAAGCTCTTTTGTGGCAAGCCAGAGCGCGGCTGTGGCGCCTACGTGTCCGGCCCCTACGACTGTAATCTTTTTCCGACCCATCTGGCCTCCTTTTTACTTAACAGAGTAAAATAGAATATTTGTTGAATGATAGATGGTATTGTTTTTTGTGTTGTGTATTATACCGAAAAACGGGCGTTAGATGCTACCGAAAAAAAATAAACCTGCCGGAAGAGTTATCGGACAGGGGCGGAACATAATCTGCAATACCGTTTACGCAGGTGAAGTCAACGCTGTGAGAGCTGTGCCCGCAAGCCGCTGAGTGCAAGTGGAAATAGCGGGTAAGTCTCTTTGCCGGGTGGTGCGTGTGTGGCTAATATTGTATACAGTATACAATTGCACCCTCTGTGTCAAGAAAAATGTAAAGGTCTGTTGCGAGGAACTCTTCTCTTTTAAGCCGTATTCGGGGCAAT
>JAJRYL010000142.1 GCA_024275855.1 Deltaproteobacteria bacterium | reverse complement strand
TTTGTAGTTCAAAGAGCTGCCCGACCACCCGCCGACCGATACGGTAACGTATACCAGCCAGAGCCTGCGGTTTGAATCTGTAAAGAGCACCGGATTGCCGACCTTTTTTATATACCGGCCAAGCTCTTTTGATGCGCTTGCTCGTGTAACGATTGCCCGCTCTTCAGTCCATACACGGGTTGACGGGTCGTATACTGAGGAAAAAATACTTACGTCTTTAGCGCCTTCGCGGCTGCCGGAGTACCACGCGGCCATAATGCGGCCATTGCTTATAGGCGCAATGGTCGAAACGTGCGAAACAGCGCCGGCCTTAGCGGAATTCACAAAGTCCTCTTCATACAGAACAGTAGAGTAGCCCGCTTCCGTGCCGGTAGCCTTTACGGTTACTGGCGTTCCGTACTCATATCTGGGGTGCGCGCTCCACAAGTCACCATACCACGCTACGGTATAGACAATTACGGTAACAAATATAAGCAGAACCCTTAGAAGCATCTTATAAAATCTCCCAGCTTCCCCTGCCGTCCGCCGGTTTAGAACTTATATAATAAAGACTGAAACGGGTCTTTAGCCCGTCGAGCGAACGTTCCTTATAGGCCCTCTTCCAGTCTTCACCCGTTGCGCCCTTGCGCGCGAACTTCACCCACGATCTTCGTGAGTAGAACGATTTAAATTTAAGTAACGGCTCGTTCAACGAAACCCCGGCAAGCACGGCGGCATACTTAAGGTCGGTCAACTTGTCCTCTTCAACTATAAGATATATTCCTTTTTCCGACCCGCTCTTAAGGTCGCCGGGCGTAAGCACCTTCTGAACCGACCTCTTTATCCGTATCGATAGCATGCCCGGATTATCACCCTTGTAGTAGAAGACCTGCTTCGGCTTCTGCTCAAGAATATAGAGCAACTCCGGCGGAGTTCTCTGAATACCCAACCCCGGATAGAGAAGTCCGAAAAGCGCCATATTAAAAAGACCAACGGAAAACGCCGCGACTATCAAGCTCTTCGTTCTGCCTTTCGACCCAGCCCTCCACATAAATACGAAGAACAACAGGATAAAGAGAATGAGCAGCGCAAGCACTGCGCCGTTTGTCAACCTGAACCAGTAACCGAACGATATAAAAAAGAGTCCGAGGGCTGAATAGAAGAGGGCGCAAATCCTGAAGGCCACGCCTTTCCAGAAGGTGCTTTTGTAAGGCATTGCCGAGAGCGTCATTATAGCCGGAGGCATCGCTACAATAACGTAACGCTCGAACTTTACCTTTAAGAGCAAAAATGGAAGCATGGCGGCTAACGTCCATGCCAATAACCACAACTGACGCTTGTACTGAGGCTCCAACCCGTGAAGCAGCATAGCAAGAAAGGCCCTTACGTATAAAAAACTCCAGGGAAGCAGAAGCAGCATTAAGCCGCCTATAATAACCTCCGGCCCTGTTGAGTACGAGGTCATAAAACGGGCGTAAATAAGCTCGTTAAAAAGCTCGGACGTAAACAACCCGCCCCACTTTATATACATGACAACAGGCCACGGCGCTACGACAGCAAAGAAGAATACGATAGATAACAGCAGATCAACCCACCTTCTCCTCAACTCCCCCCATCCGCCGAATATAAAGAAGTGCAGCAGCATGACAAGACCGGCTACTCCCGGCCCGACCGGCCCTTTAATCAGCGCGGAGAGTCCGGCAGCTATCGCCGCGTACAGAAGGTACCGGCGTGGGCCGCCCTTTACCGCCCCTTTCGCGCCGCCTCCTATACCTGTGTCCCATGCCCTCTCCCCCTCCCCACCTTTCCAGAGAAGAAAAAAGTAGACCGTAAGCGTAACGAAAAAAGCGAGCGGAAGGTCGAGGAGCGCAAGGCGCGCCTGAGTAGAGGTGCCGACAGCCGTCAACACAAGCAATGCCGGCACGATAGCCGGCAAAACGGACTGGCGCACTCCACCGGAATCTTCATCAGGGTCGAAGAGTTTTCTGTATATCAGCAGAGTCAGCGCGCTTAACCCTATAGCGAAAAGAAGCCCCCAGACACGCGCGCTCAACAGATTTATACCGAAGAGGTTGTAATTGGCGCTTATCAGCCAGTACATCAGAGGTGGTTTTTTCAAACGCGGCGTATTGTCTACATAAGGGGTGGCGTACTCCCCGCGCGCCACCATCTCCATAGGTGTTCTAAGCGTAAGCAGGTACTCGTCCTTCGAGGTTATACCTGTCTCTTTATAGATGCCCGGCAAAAATATAAGCACCCCGAAGACAAATAACATCAGTATAATGACTGTTTTAGAAAGTCCGCTCACCATTTCTCCACGCCGGGGTTAATACCCCCTTTGAATCCGTAACAGCTATATAGTTTAAAAAGGCGGATAAATTCTCCGTCTCTCACAATTTTCACACGCTCTCCCGCGTCGCACGAGGCGAACATATCTTTAACCTCTGCTCTTAACGGCCCTTCCTGCCACTCAACGTAGAGCGCATTCTGCCCGGTAAAAGAGTAAAAGCCCGGCCACAGGTCGTACTGGTTCATACGGCGGCCAAAGTTAACGTTATAGGTGGCCGGGTTACCGGGCATGTAAAAGGCAAGCTCACTCGCTATCTGGTACCTGTCTGTCAGTACGAACGTAACGCCGCTCTTTGCCAACTTATCATAAACGGTTCCGGCCCGCTCGCCAAGTTCCTGCCATCCGAGCAGTTTAGAGACGGGCAGTTTAACGTGCAGCTTGTAACCGGTTACCGAAACGGCCTTTGGATAGTAGGTGATAAACGCAAAAAGAAGTCCGGTGAAGAGCGCGGCTACCGCAAAGGCTTTTGCCACTCTTACCCTCTTTTTAAAATAGGGCCTTCTAAGAGCCGCTTTTTCAAGAGCAACAACACCGGCTATAATTCCGGTAAAATAGAGAAGTACTGCCCAGTTGGCCTGAACCTTGCCTTGCAGGCTCTTGGCTACAAAAAAGAGCAGCAGCGGAGCAGAGGTGAAAAAGAGCAGCAGGTGCGCGCGGCTGCCCCTTACACCCTCGATCAACGCCCTGTATATTCCGTATAAAACTCCTAAAAAGATAAGCGGAGAGAGTATGGCGGCCTGCGAGGCTATGAACTTGATAAACTGATCGAAGCGCAGAACAAAACCGTCTCCGGCATGGGTCTGTCCGAGAACATGGCGAAAAGTAACCCAGTCGTACTTCATGTTCCAGAGTATTTCAGGAATAAAAAACAGAAGACTTATAAGAAACGCGACATACGGCCACGGGCTGAGAAGCCACTTTCTATCGGAGCGTGAAAAGAGAAGAAATAGAAAAAGAGACGGATATATTAAAAACGCGGTGTACTTGCAGAGCAATCCGAGACCGAGAAAAATACCCGTTACTACCCAGTAACCGCCGCTTTTACGCCTCTCCGTAACGGTCGTAGCGCTATAAAAGAAGTAAAGGGCGAGGGAGTAAAAAAGAATAAGGGGCGGGTCCGTTGTCATCAACAGTCCGCCGGTTGTAAACAGAGGGGTTAGAAGCGGCACAAGAGCCGAAAAGAAGGCGGTTCTTTTCGACCTGAAAAGCTTATAAGTGAAAGCGTAAAACAGCCAGCCAAGCAGCGCTGAGATTATGACAGACGGCAGCCGCACGCCAAACTCAGTGGCACCGAACAGGGCGGTAGAGAAGGCTATGATATAGGCCACAGCCGGGCCTTTGCTGTAGTAGCTCCAGTCGAGGTGCCGTGACCAGTCCCAGTACTGAGCCTCGTCCGGGGCAAGATCGAGCGGCCCCCACAGAACGAAACCGAGCCTTAAAAGAGTTACCGCCGCGATCACCGCAACCGTTAAACCTCTATAATTTATATATGAACCTGTCTCTTTCATAGTGAAAAAATACTCGTTTAAGCTTCATTATTGTCTTTCCATATAAACAGTTTATCATGCGCAAGTTACCCTCAATTGTCAATTGTTTAATAGCCGTACCTACATAGTTGCCACGGCTTCGAGCAAATTTTGAACCTATACTCCGTTAATCTACCTTGCAACACCCCCGCACCTTCTGATATACTGCAATACCACTAACAATCGGTTGACATACAAGAGGTTTTCGCAACTATACCTGTTGTCTAATATCAGCAATATACTCACTGCAGGAGGGATAAAGATGGACCCGGTACACTTTACAGGAAAAGAGATCATCGAGATGGCGGTCAGGATAGAGGAAAACGGTTACCGCTTCTATAAAGACGCTGCAGAGAGCGCAAAGACAACGCAGTTAAAGGCCCTTTTTACTCAACTTGCCGAGGAAGAGCGCAACCATATCGTCTCGTTCAGAGATATAAAAAGCTCTATTGCCGACGATACTCCGCCACCCGAGTTCGACCCGTATATAGCCGACGCGAACGAATACCTTAAGTCGATGGCCGATTACGAGGTCTTTACCGAACCGGACGGCGGCGACAAGCTCTCAGAAAGCATCTTTGACGAGCAACAGGCGCTCGAACACGCGATAAGCATGGAAAAAGACTCGTTGCTCTTCTACTACGAATTAATAAAGATGGTTACCGATAAAGACCTTACTGTCGTAGAGAAACTTATAACTCAAGAGAAGGAGCACCTTCGTAAGCTGACAGCCCAGCGCGAAGCGCTCTTCAGCAACGTTTAAAGTTTTCATATATTAGAAGATAGAAAGGACAGACTTCCATGACCGATTATGTAAAGACCTACCCTTGCCCGACATGCGAAAAAACAGCGAGCGGCCGCGGACACCTTTGCCACCCGCGTGAAGAGGCGCTGCCCTTTAACTGTGAGTTTTGCTCCAAGAGTATACATGACGCGCGCCACGTCTGTAGCGGCATGCTCGACAAGATTGAGTATATCTGCAAAAAATGCGGTCGTCTCGCTATATACGACTCTTCGCTCTGCGAGCCGGTACTGATTTCCGCCGACTGACTCCACTCTTCGCAAAAAGCGAACTTACGGGTAAACAGCGGTATTTCACCGGTTCCGTCCGCGCTACTTTATGTTGGATTTTATGGTTAACCGGGGAGTGTTGGAACCCAAAAAAAAAGAGTGGAGGGCAACCACTCTTTTTACCCTCTTCTCTTTCTATGAACATGGCCGAAGTGACTCTTCGGCTAAAGATCATACAGACTAAACCATACTTTTTTCCTGAACAATAACTTCAAAGCACTACATTGCGCTACAGTGTAGCGCAATCTTCCGTGCTACCGTTTATCTTCTCTACGGTATGCCTGATAGCGGGCAGAACCGCCGCAAGGTTCTCTCTTACGGCCTTGGGGCTTCCCGGCAGGTTTATAATAAGCGTAGTTCCCCTTATTCCGCAGACAGCGCGCGAGATCATGGCGTAAGGGGTCTTTTTCATGGACTCAAAACGCATAACCTCGCTCATGCCGGGTAAAGAGCGCTCTATAATGGCAAACGTGGCCTCAGGCGTAACGTCGCGCGGTGTAACACCGGTGCCGCCGGTTGTCAGCACAAGGTCGAGTTTCAACTCGTCTGAAAAGTTCTTAAGCCGCTCTTCTATAACAGGCACCTCGTCCGGTATCACCTCGTAAGCCTTAACTACCGACCCAAGTTCAGCGACCATGCGCCGTATTTCGAGCCCGCTTATATCTTCCCGCTCGCCCTTGGAGCCTTTATCGCTCATGGTCAGTATACCGACCGTTATTACCCTTTTTTCCTGCACTGCGTAACCTCATTAAAGTGAACCTCCCCCGACAGGTGTCGGGGGAATCTTTCTGTCACAAACCTTCGGCTTCGGTTCTTCGAACGGTCTGTTCATCACCAGACAAGTGTCCGGTGTTTTAACGGCTAAATAAATATACATGTAACGTAAATATAAATTACGGCGTTTGAGAGACCCAGACAACGCCCCCGGACGTAGTCTCCGTTTTCCAGATAGGGGTAACCCTTTTAAGCTCGGTAATGGCCCACTCAGCGGCCATAAAAGAGTCGTTGCGATGAGCCGAGGCCGCCGCTATAAGAACAATATCCTCACCGACCGCGATGGGGCCGACCCTGTGATATATCGCCATCTCGATAATATTGAAGTTAGCGAGCGCCCGCGCCCTTATATCCTCAAGCTTCTTCTCGGCCATGCCGGGGTAGTGCTCGAAGTTGAGGTCGGTTATAACCTCACCCTTGGAGAAATCGCGCCCGATACCCAAAAAAGTAGTAACCGCGCCAATACCGTTAGAGGCTGCCTTTACCTCGTCAATAACCGTGTCCACCGAAAAGGGCTCTTTCTGTATGCTTATAAGTCTGCTTGTCATATTCCTATTGTAACAACAAAAAGTATTGGTTGAAGTAAAAAAAACCGCGCCAAATATACTTAGTGCGGTTTTTGAAAATCAGGCTAACGGTTCTGACCCAACAAACCGCTTATTAATAAAGATATCGATATAAAAACAGGTCAATTATATCACCCCACCGAGGGTGGGTGCGGTTTTTGAAAATCAGGCTAACGGTTCGTATCTGATAAAGCGGTTATCGATAAACATATTGGCATAAAAACAGCTTAAATATATCCCCCCACCGGGGGTGGGTCAGCCGCCGGAATAAGGAGGCAGAAAGGCAACCTCGTCGCCGTCTTCTATAACGGCTTTATCATCGGCAACCTCCTGGTTGAGAGAAACCAGGATAGAGCGGCTCTGAAGCGCTTCGGTTAAAGAGGGTATATCGGCTACAATCCTCTTCTTCAACTCTCCTACCGTCATAGTCACAGATCCGGTTATATCGTACTCCGTAACATCAACGCCGGCTATGCCTTTCAGCATGGCGAAAAACTTTACGTTTACCATGACTCTTCCAATTATTTTTCGGGTGGCTGATACAGCGCAACAGTACAGGCTACTTTACCACATTAAGTACCGGGGCGATAGACCTATTGAGATTCAGCCGTTCGCGCGTAGTGGCTTTTGCATAAAGCTCGGCAAAGGAGTCGCCGTTATCGGGAAAGGTACCGTAACCGAAGAGCACGTCGAGCCTGCCTTCTACATACGGGGCGGTAAAGCGTTCTTCGGACATTATCAGCCCGGATATAGCGTCGAGCACCCTGATAACACGCTCGTTTGTATCGGGAAAGATCATGGCATACGTCTCGTCATTCAACTTTGTCAGCACGTCGAAGTTCCTTGTGCACTTTCTTATCATCAGCAGCACAAGCGTTTCGAACTCTTCGGAGTCGGTAAAAGACGGGTCTTTAAGCCCGGCAATTCGAAGCGTGGCGACGGACATGCTTTTTCCGAGCCTTCGCGACCTGTTCAACTCCTGCTCCACACGGGCCTCGAAGGTGGTAAGCGCGGATACTTTACACTCGCCGCCCGTTACCCCCGCGACTTCCGGTTCAGACAAAGACGAAACCTGCCGCTGTACCGCCTGAGCTTCTTCAACCGGAACAGGTTCGGCAGACGCCTCTATCTGCGCCGATGTTACGGGCAGCGGAGCCATTGCGCCGGAAGATTCTTGAGGCACAAATATCCTTGAAAGAGCCTTAACGGAATAGACTCCGAAACGGGAGATTACCTTCAGGTCGTCTTTAGAGAAGGCGCACGGGAAGATATACTCTTCGGACGATTTATTGAAAAAGGTCTGAACGCCGATCACCTTGCCGTCGATCATGAGCGGAAAAGAGAGAACCGAGCGTATATAAACGCTCGCCTCTTCGTTAAACTCGCGCGAAACCGGAGCGCTCTTTCTAAGAACCTCCATAACGGTCTCTTTTTCTATCGGCAGAAAGTACTCCCTGACCTTTTTGCTGTCGAGCCCGTATGTAGCGACTGTTTTGTACTTTGTAGACCCGGGCGTCTTTAACCTGAGCAGCGAACCCTCGGCACCGATTATAGCCGCCGGAGTCGTAACTATTATCGTCGAAAGCCTGTTGATATCCCCGATGGAAATCATCTCAAGACCGGCCTCGTCAACCGCGAAGAGCTTTCTCGAACGCATCTTCTCGCTCTCGGCGAGCTTCTGTTTATAGACACATAGAGCGATCAGCTCGCGGATTTCAAGAAGAAAATCTTCGTGGTATTTGCTAAGCCCGTGCGGAGAAACCACCTGCGCGTTGAATGTACCCACATAAGTATCGTGGGCAGACATCGGCAAGGTAATATAAATTCTTTTAACGCTCCTGTCGTCTGTTCTCTCAACCATAAAAATATCACGCCTTGCCTCGAAACCGGTGCCCTCTATACCCTCTCCCGGACGAAGCGAAACGATGCCCATGGCCTTGGAGTCCCTTACGCTCGACGCCTTTAAAAAGAGCTTCTGGGTATCTTCGTCATAAAGGTAGATAAAAGAGGTAAGACCTGGAATTATCATGGATAGATTCCTCGCCACCTTATTGAGCCGTTTTTCAATCGGCTCACGGGCGGACATAATGGTATCTACATCTTTCCAGAACTTGAACTTGGCGGCGTTGACCCGAAGCTGCTCGTACTCGTTGGAGCGTTGAATTACCTCGGCGGCAAGGGCCGCGAGGCTTGAGAGAAACTGAAGGTCTTCATTGGTAAAGACGTGTTTCGACTCGTTCGAGTTTACGTTTATAACCCCGATAACGTCGCCCTTTACTATAAGGGGCACGCACATAGCGCTCTTGACATCGCTTCTGTTCATCGGGCGCTTGAATTCGTCGGAATCGGCCTTGCCGGAGATAAGCTGCGGTTTGCCGGTAATCGCCACCCTGCCGGAAATACCCTCGCCAATCGGCACGCGAATCTTGCGCACGACCTCTTCGTCCATACCCTTGGCTATTTCCACCCTTAGCGTTGAGTCTTCATTATGCGTAAGCATTATAGAGCCGCGCTCAGCGCTTGTAGACTCCGTGGCGAGTTTGAGTATTACAGAGAGCAGTTCCTTGCGGTCTATACTGAGGCGAACGGCGTCCACAATCTCCCGAAACGCGCCAAGCAGAGCACTCTGATTCCCGGCGGCGATAACCCCGTCCGTACCTACGGAGGTAGTTGCCCTTACACCCCATAAGAGGCGTGTGCTGAGCGGGCCGAGCTTTTCGACATCGTTAAAAAACGGATCTTCGAGAAACTTCTCTACCTCGGGGTCTACCGTGGCGTTTATTATTATATCGAGCCCTTCGATCCGCTTAAGGGAATCCAACCTGTCTTCTACCTTTAT
>JAJRYL010000141.1 GCA_024275855.1 Deltaproteobacteria bacterium | reverse complement strand
TTTTCGCCGTTTTTTATAATATCGCTTGTACCGCCGCAGTCTGTAGCCACTACCGCGCACCCGCAGGCCATTGCCTCAAGCACGGGAAGAGAAAAACCCTCTGATTTACTTCCCATCACCCAGACGAGGCTTTTAGAGTAAATGTCTCTCGCGGTCTCTACAGACGGAAACCTTGTAAAAGAACTTTTCTCTATTTGAGGCGGTCTTTTACCGGTGCTGAACACCCTTACCGGAAGGTGCGGTTTGGCAACGGAAAGTTTTTTTAAAACCGCAAGAACCGTCTCCGGGTCCTTCGCAGGGTGTGAGGAGTAGATTGTTCCGATGCCATTTCTTTCAGACTCGTCAACGCTTCTGAAGTATTCGCCGCGATCTATTCCGTTGTAGACAATATCGATTACAGGGCCCCCGCCAAAAGACTTTACCAATGGCAATAAGTAAGAGGCTATTACGATTTTGGGGAAGGGGAGAGAGAGGGCCTCATCCATAAGCTCAGCCGCCCAGGGGGTCGCACCGTGAATATATTGAATCTTGGGGTTGGGGACCGAACCGAGCCTCGCAAGCTGGGCCGAGGACCACATGCCTACACCGATGATAACCTCTTTGTCTGCAAAGGAACAATCAACAATATCGTCGAAAGACTCTAACTTGCCGTTAAAGTCCTTAAGCCAACCGTCGTCTTTAAAAAAGATTCTCTTTCTTATGTTACGCAGTGAGCTTTTTAATGTCGTAGAGGTGTTCTTGCATAGAATTCTTACAGAGTGGCCGCGCGTTACAAGTTTATTCGCAGCGGCTACCGTTACCCTGACACCGCCTGAATTTCCGCTACCGGGCAGTATAAATACAATTTTCATTGGCAGACTTTCTTTACGGATATAGACTCGTTTGAAGGAGATACCCCGGAGTTAGCCTTAAACCCGGACTTACCGTCAGGGGCCTGAAGGTCGTTAAAGAGATTTAGAACGCGCTCTTTTACCCCCGGCAGGATTGAGTCGAGGTGTTTTTTCATATCGGCTCTTTTATCAAAGGTCTTCTCTATAATATCTATAATCTCTTCCTGATTCATACTGCGCGGGTCTACCACAATATCGGGAAGTTCGATAGATTCCATTACACCCTGAAATTTTCTGCTGTAAGCTACAGCAACTGCCGGCACGGACTGAGAAATCGCCGCGATACATGAGTGCATTCTCGAGCCTATGAAAAAGTCGCATAGGCCGATTATATATTTTATCTCGTTCTGATTGTACATCCCCTGCGCAATAAAGAGCCTGCCTTTGTACCGGTCTTTTAATTCGTCGTAAATCTGCGTACAGACCACGGAGTCGCTCTCCATATGGTCAGGGGTTCCGAAAACATGAGGAGTAAGTATGACTCTGGCGCCTTTTGTCTCTATCAACAGCTCTATTATGCTGTATACAAGCTCTTTATAATTTACCTTTAGTCCGAACATGTTGTTCTGCGTATAACCGCCTGCAAAGAGCAGTCCGCTTACGTTGAGCCCCACGGTGCAGGTACTTTCGTCTTTATCAAACCGCATGCCGCCAAGATCCATATTGCCCGGTTTTTTAGGGTCGAGCACAAAAGCGACATCGTAGCAGAGTCGCACTTTATCGGCAACGGACTTATTGCCGAGTAAGCTCTTCGCGACACCGCTGCTTTCACTGTCCCTGCTGTAAACGGTTGTAGCTTTATTCATAATATATTTTGAGATAACCCTTGATAACAGACCTTTAAAGGGCCCAATGGTCTGTGGCAGCAGTATAAGCTTTTTACCGGCAAGGATAACCAATAACTGTGGAAGTGTTACGTAAAAGAATCTGTTAAGGCCGTAAATATCGCTAAAGCTGTCTCCTCCGGAAATGGCGGCTACGATATCGAACTCTTTTATACGATTAAGAAATAAGTTTCGTGAGCGTATACGGTCTCTAAGCCGTTTTGACGGTATGAGAGTAGTGAGCACTGTTATAAAAAGAAGTTGGGCGATGTTGTTTCTTAGTAATAACTTCTTTGAGAAACGCAGGTTTAAAAGCTCGACATGAACCTTTTTACCATTAATGTCGAGCGTATACTCTTTAGCCTCTTTACCGTAATCGAGAAGCGTTATCCGCGCGTCGGGAAAGGTATGCGCAATGCACTTTATAGAACTGTATGTAAGGGCGCCCACACCCATATTGTTGGTCTCGAAGGTTGCGCCGAGAAGGCAGACCTTAGGGCTCTTAATCCGGTTATTCATTTTTTTATAGGGTAGTTTGTTTTATGTTTTACGAAATCAGTTGTTTATACCTGGCGGAATTGAGAAAGAAAGAAAGATATTCGGTGCGTACGTTTACTTTAATCCTGCATAATTACCGTATTACCGTCGTTGTAACCTGCGCAGGTTTATGCGGTGATAACACAAATATACGACAACAGGGTTAATCGCCCCTGTTGAGCGGTATGAGCCGATAATAGGCTTTTGCGGTCTCTTAATTGATATTGACAGCAGGCGGGGCTGATGGCGCTATTACGTCGGCAACTCCGGTGTATTCAAAAGCCCCTCTGTCCCAGATGCCGTCGATACTGGCACGGGTATTGTTGTCTGAATCGACATTGTACGGAGGAGACAAGGCGACACCGGTACTTGTGCCGCTTGAGATACGGAAGTTGTGGAGTGAGGAGTTTACAAACGGGTCGCCCGTGCCTGTCTGCATATTGGGTTCGGATTGAGCACCCGTATTATAAAACCAGTTATAATCGTGGGTGGTATAACTACCGAAGTTCATAGTGGTGCTGCCGTAAAAGATGTTATTGTATGCGGTGCCGGAGCTGCCCGCATAGTGGAACATAACAGCTTTTACCTGATTGGTGCCGGAC
>JAJRYL010000140.1 GCA_024275855.1 Deltaproteobacteria bacterium | reverse complement strand
TATCCCTTGTTTCGATATCAAAACCGGCTCCAGCCGTAAAGGCCTGTACGATAGGAAGAAAGGAGTAAGTAGCCAGTGCTGGTGCTTCGTCAACCTTGGTATAGATGATCTTAGACATTATGCCTCCGGTTAGTCCTCTGTAAAAGCCTTAGAGGTAGGTTGTTTATTTAGCCGCTAAAAGACCAGACACATGTCTGGTGATGAATAGGCTCTGCGTTAAACTCGTGTCGAAGGCTTGCAGCCTCAAAGAAACCCCGACTTTTGACGGGGGAGGTTCGCTACTATGGGAACGTATGCGTAGAGGTAGAAACTTTCCGTTGCGCCGCTTGTATTCAACAATATTACGGTTACTTCCGTTGCCTTTCCTGTTTTTCGTTATCAGCTACGGCTTTTAATAAGAGACCTGCTTAAGAGATAGCTGTACGCGGAGCCGAGACAAAAAAACCACCCGTGCATACAGTTCCCCAAGGCGCTTCTTGGCCTATAACTGTTGCCCAGACGGTCGGCCTATCACAATGTGCTGCCCCGCTTCCCGGTGGTATTCCACCTTTATTCCGTCAGTCACGGGGGTTATGTGTACTTTAGATGGGTGACAATGTATTATAAATGAGCGATTTTGTCAAGTATATTCGTATAGCTACAGGGTATAAAAGTAAACGGCTTTTTTGCATACCGGCAGGCTAAAGCAGCTCGAAGAGGGGTTTTAGTTTACTGTATGTCGTTTGCAGGTGCTCCGGCATTACCCTGACCTCCGATATTACGGGCATAAAGTTAGAGTCTCCGCTCCATCTCGGCACTATATGCGTATGCATGTGCTCGTCGATACCGGCTCCGGCGGCTTTTCCGAGGTTCATTCCTATATTTAACCCTTCAGGATTCAATGATTTTTTTAAGATATTTACGGAGGTTTTAATCATAGCGAACAGCTCGGCGGAGGACTCGGCGGAGAGTGAGTCGAGATTAGCGGTATGGGCAAGCGGAGAGACCATAAGGTGGCCGTTGCTGTACGGGTACCTGTTCATTATTACAGAGACAAAGTGTCCCTTGTAGAGCAGCAGAGTGGAAGCGGGAGCGTCGGGTATGGTAGCGGGGGACTTATCAGCGGGAGGTTCAGAGGCCGGAATAGAGCACAGCGGGCAGTCGCCATCTTTCTTGTCGGCGCTGTTTTCTATATACTGCAAACGCCACGGTGCCCATAGCCGCTTCATATTTTACTTATTTATCCTCTCTTTAATCTCTTTACCCGCCTTAAAGAAAGGTACTTTTTTAGATTCTATAAAAATATTTTCACCGGACTTGGGGTTGCGCCCCTGACGGCCATTACGTTCTTTAATCTTAAAACTTCCAAAACCGCGTATCTCGACCTTCTCGCCGTTAGAGAGGCTGTCGGTCATGCTCTGGAAAAGAGTGTCTATAATTATTTCGACATCTTTACGGGAGAATGTATCGACCTGTGAAACAACCGTCTCTATCAGTTCGCTTTTCGTCATACTTGAACCTCCTTCTTAACGTACCCCGTTTGGAAGCAGGTACATAACGCGCATTCCAGAGAGATAACCCTTAAGATTATTTGTAAGTGCGCTACCGAAAATGGAAGTTAACATCTCACCCTTTTTAGCGGGATAGATAACCTCGGGAATTCCTTTTATACCAGCGAGTTTCGCGCTCAGGTCGATTGCGTCCTTAAGGTCTCCAAGCTTGTCTACAAGACCGAGTTCAAGGGCCTGCGAGCCGGAAAAGATTCTACCGTCCGCAATCTTCTCTACTTCTTCAAAACTCTTCTTTCTGCCGTTCGCAACCGCTTTGACAAACTGGGTATTTACATCGTTTACAACGGCCTGAATCAACCCGGCCTCTTCTGTCGTAAGGTCGCGAAGCGGTGAGCCTATATCTTTAAACTTGCCGCTCTTAATCACCCGGCCTTTAAGGCCGACCTTGTCAAGCAGTTCACTCGCGTTCATAAACTCTACGATAACGCCGATAGAACCGGTGATAGTACCGGGGTTGGCAACTATCTGCTCTGTAGCGGCGGCGACGTAGTAACCGCCCGAAGCCGCTACCGCGCCCATTGAGGCGACCACTGTTTTGGTCTGCCTGAGCCGCTCAACGGCCCTGTAAATTTCCTGAGACGGCCCAACCGCGCCGCCGGGAGAATCTATACGGATAACAACGGCTTTTATGTCTTCGCGTTTTGCGTACTTCTCAAGGGTTTGCGTAACCTCAAACGGATCGAAGATTACACCCTCTATCTTTACGACCGCTACCTTGTCTCCGCGTCCGTGTCCGCGCGGAGAGATAATCAGGGCGATTATAAAGATGACAAGCATTACGAGCCCTAAGGCCGCTAACAGATTTTTAACTACAGACATAAGTGACCAGTTCCGTCGAAAGTGGAAAAACCACCCGTCCGGTTCCATAATTCTTTTTCAGAATAACGGTAAAGAGCTTGAGCCAGGGTAGATGCTCAAGCTCTTTACCGAAAATATTTATAAGAACAGAACCGTAAGGATTACAGCGGCACCAACCGGCAAGACTATATTCAGCCGCCGAAAGCGACCGTCTTGTAGCCGATGCCGTCGGTTAAC
>JAJRYL010000139.1 GCA_024275855.1 Deltaproteobacteria bacterium | reverse complement strand
AGCTCCTACAACCTCGTAAGCCTCCTCTATAATAAAAGGAATCAGGCTCTCAAGGGACTGCTCAGAGTCCCACGGGCAACCGCCAGGCCCCCTTAACCTGTCCATCAGCTCTTCGAGCCTCTTTATGTCCGCCGATTTTCTCTTCATCACCCTAAACCTGCTTTATCCGTTTCAGTCTTACCTGCCGACTTGCCGCTATTGGGCTCTTCGAGCCTCTTTATGTCCGCCGATTTTCTCTTCATCGCCTTCTGTCTCTTTCTGTCCGTACGGTTCGGTTTTTCAGTCAAACAGTATTGGACTCTTCGAGCCTCTTTATGTCCGCCGGTTTTCTCTTCATCGCCCTAAACCTGCTTTATCCGTTTTAGTCTTACCTGCCGACTTGCCGCTATTGGGCTCTTCGAGCCTCTTTTATGTCTGCCGTATGTCTGCCGGTTTTCTCTTCATCGCCTTCTGTCTCTTTCTGTTTACTTTCAAATAGAGAGAGTGCTCTTTGCCTCTGTTTTTTATAAGTCCAAACCAGCCTCTTTAAGCTCTTCGGGTCTGTTTATATTCGTTACAGAGCGCGCTATTTCAACTCCGCCAAAGTCAGCCTCAATCAGTTTTAGAACCTTCGAGTCTTTAATGAAGTTTTGAATGCGCAGTTTTCGTGTTAAGATCATCCGTTCGATTTTGTCGGTGGAGCTTTGGCGGTAGAGGGCGTGCAAAGGATGAAAACGGGAGTTTATGTAAGGAATAGCAGCGTCGAAAGGCGTCTGTTCTTTAGAGGCGGCCTCTATAACGGCCTGTATGGCAAGAGGCTCAAGCTGCGGCATATCGCAGGCTACTACAAAGACCTCGGAGTCCGGAAAGTTTTTAAGAGCGGTAAATATTCCGCCGAGGCTTCCGCGGTTCGGATAAATATCCGTTAGAACCGGTACGCCCGCGTCTTTGTAGGTAGTGTCGTCAGCCGCAACTATTACCGTTTTATCGAAGAGCCTTTTGAATATAAAGACGGTGCGAGAGAGTATCGTCTCTCCGCTCTTTTTGTCGATTTCGATAAAGGCCTTGTTAAACCCCATTCGGCGGGATTGCCCTCCGGTCATTATCGCCCCGACCATCTCCTAAAGTTTCCTTTTAACCCTGAGTTCAACCTCGGCAGGCTCTTCGCAACCCTTAAGGCTCTTTATCATTCCGAGTACAGCCTCGCGAATAAGCTCTTCTATAAACGGCTTTAGCGTAACGTGCACGCCGTCTACCACAAGCGATACGGTCTCTTTGTTATTACCGTTTAAGGCAGAACCGTTAACGAACCTCTCTTCTATAAAGTTTGCGACACCTGTGACATCGTCGAGTCCGAACAGCAGCTTGTCGGTCTTAAGTTCTACGTCTGTCACGTAACCGAGCAGCGTACTATCGTTAACAGTAGCCGGGGTAGCAGAGTGCGCCGCGCGCAACACCTCTATCTTGGGTAGCGTGCCTGTTTTGTACCCTTCTGTTATAACTATGTCGTGGTCGATCAGGAAAGAGGCTATTATCCTCTCCGGCGGCCACTCGGCCTTAACGTCTTTTATTATGGCGAGTTTTTCCGGCGAAGAGAGGCCGACTGTGGCGGCGCCCGCCTTTTTATGCCTCCACGAGTCTTTACCCTCGTGATCTATCTCGAAACCGTGAGCGTCGTGCTTTAAAACTCCGACGTTGATACCCCTTGAGGTAAGCTCTTTTACGACCTTCTCTATAAGGGTAGTCTTGCCGCTGCCGGAGTTGCCGACTATAGAGATTACAGGTACCATCATAACCGTATCCGCCTTTGCTTCTTATATCCTACCGCGCGTCTATAGCCTCTAACGCCTTCATCTCGCCCTCGTTATGCGTATCTAACGAACCCGCCGCCTCTTTTGCCTTATCTGTAGCCGTACTGAGTGTTTTTACGTAGGTGTCTATAATCTCACCGGTGCTCTTTGGAGAGTCTGTCCGCTCATCTTCAGGTGAAGATGAGCACGATAACGTAAGCGTTACTATAGCGATAAGCAGTGTAAGAGTTAAAAATTTCGACATGGATCTTCCTTTCGATAGTATTGCAAATATACTACGCATCCTTCCGAAGAGCAAACATAATATAGGTGAGAGGCGGAAATTGGGTATTGAGACTGCTTTAAAGGCGTGGTAAATTACAGGCATGAAAAAGAGCGTTGCCATACTCTTAAGAGAGCTGCCCGGAGTTGACGAACTTTTGCGTTCTTCTCTGCTAAGTGCTCTTATGCCACGGTACTCCCGTAAGGTAATTAAAGACGCGGCACGTGCTGTTTTAGAGCGGTTGCGTACCGATATTATAGATAAAAAGACCGGTGTTCCGGTGCTTGAACTCGAAGAGGTGGCGCGTATGGTCGTTGGCACTCTCGAAGAGTTCTCCGGTGCCGGACTCACAAAGGTTATAAACGGTACGGGGACTATTTTGCATACCAACCTCGGCAGGGCTTTGTTAGCGGAAGAGGCCGCTAAAGCCGCTTATGTTGCGGCTCTAAACCCTGTTGACCTTGAAATGGATATTACGACCGGGCAGCGCTTGGAGCGCGACTCTGCCGCAGAGTCTATAATACGTTCTTTAACCGGCGCGGAGGCGGCCTGTGTCGTCAACAATAACGCCGCCGCCGTGCTTCTTGTGCTAAATACGTTGGCTGACGGCAAAGAGGTCGTGGTTTCAAGAGGAGAGCTGATAGAGATCGGCGGCTCGTTCCGTCTGCCAGATATAATAGAAAAGAGCGGCTGTATCTTAAAAGAGGTCGGAACCACCAACAGGACTCATGCCTACGACTATTCGGATGCGGTAACGGACAGCACCGCGCTCTTTTTCAAGGCCCATAAGTCCAATTACGAAGTGGTCGGTTTTACCGCCTCGGTCGGCCTTAAGGAACTTGTAAAGATCGGGGCGGACAAAGGTCTGTTTGTAGTTGAAGACTTGGGAGCGGGCGCGTTGATCGACATGAGAGAGTACGGTCTGCCGTTCGAGCCTGTCGTGGCAAAACGTTTAGAGGCAGGAGCCGACATAGTGACATTTAGCGGAGACAAGCTGCTTGGCGGCCCGCAGTCCGGCATAATTGCAGGTAAACGCGAACTTGTCGATAAGATAAGAAGAAACCCGTTGAAAAGAGCGCTCAGGTGCGACAAAATGACCCTTGCCGCCCTTGAGAGCACGCTAAAACTCTACATGAATACCGCTGAACTCTGTACCCGTCTGCCGGTATTGCGCGTCATGACACGCCCTGTCGAAGAGATAACCTCCAACGCCCATAAGGCGGTTTTGTTGTTACAGGAGCGGCTCGGTACGGGGTTTACGGTAGAGGCGCAGAAGACCGGACCGGGCGCAGTTAACGGTTCCGTGGTAGGCGGCGGCTCTTTGCCGGGACACGAGCTGCCGACGGTTGTTGTAAAGATATCTCACGTGGAGCGATCGGCTAAAAGTCTATATCTGAGCTTTCTTAATTCCTCTCCGCCGATACTCGGTAGGATAAAAGACGGGTGCTTTCTGCTCGACATGCGCACGGTTAACGAGCCCGAAGACCTGTTGCCGGATATGTGAGTAATATAGGGGAACGGACGTTTTCTGTTAGGCACGCGTACGGTGAACCGGCCCGAAGAGCCGCTTCGGCATACTTTTATTAAGTCGTTTTGTTTTACGGACAGGAGCACTATGTTTCAATGTAACAGGAAAATTAAGCGGGGTAACCCGGGTAGAGTGAAAATTTATTTCACACCTGCTCTGTTTGCTCTACTTT
>JAJRYL010000138.1 GCA_024275855.1 Deltaproteobacteria bacterium | reverse complement strand
GTATGATAACGCACGACGGGCAGATTGAGAAGCAGGCGCCGCAAGCGGCGCATTTTTCTAAAAGCTTTAGATCGAGTTTCGATTTTATCATCTATCTTTCACGGGGTAAGCCCGTCGTTTGGTCTATTTGTTAAGTAACCGGCCCTGCCGCTCTTTTATATAGACGGTAAGGCCGGGAGTGAGCGTTCTGTTTGTGTCGAGCGTTAAAGTGCGTACGCCCGAGACACGAACTTAAAAAAATATTTGTATTGCGTCCGGTTCTAATGCCCGCCTTGAGAACCCGCCCTGACTTGTTGTCGAGCCCGACTCTGTGGCCTGCTCTGAAAATTCGCCCCGATGCGTAACAGATGGCTGCTAATGCCGACTGTGCAAAATTCGCCCGGATTTAGAGTTCGCCCGCCGCGTTTAAGCCGTCGTTTATCTCTTGCTGGTTGTCGCGTGTAAGCGAGTTCCATTTTTTCAAAAACGGCTCCGCGCTTACGCGGTGCAGGTTCAGCCCAAGCTCTTCGGGGGTGTGCCCTAAGGCGAGCCCCATAAGTTCAGTGAAGTAGATTACGGGAAGGCCGAGTTTCTCGCCTTCGCGCATCATTAGAAACTGGTTGTTGTCGAACTGTAAAAAGCACGACGGGCAGCAGACGGTAAGCGCGTCTACACCTGCCTTAATCAGCTCTTTTATCTTCATGCGCGCCATGTTAAGGGCGTTGTCGTGCTGGTCTACCCTGTCGAGGCCCTTACCGCAGCACATCATTTTGGTGTCCGTATCTATTGCCTCTGCGCCGAGGGCGCGGATTAAGTTGTCGAACTTTACCGGATCGATAGGGTCGTCATTTCTAAGGGCGTGAGATGGTCGTATCATATGGCATCCGTAATGGGCCGATATCTTCATGCCTTCGAAGTTTCTTTTTATGCTCTGTTTTATCTTATGCGAGCCTACCGAGTCGTGGAAAAAGGGTACAAGATGGCTCAGTTTGGCGCTTCCCTCGAACTTACGCCCTATCTCGCCGAGAAGCTCGTTAACCGCCTCTTTCTCTTTCGGGTTGCTCTCAAGTTCGCCCGATACGGTAGCGAGGTTGGAGACGCAGCCCGTGCACGGGCTTACTATGTCTATTCCTTTTTCGTCGGCGAGCGCGACGTTACGAGCCGCCGTTACGACGAACATCTCGTGATCGACATTATCTATAAGCGATTTTTCGGGGCAGCACGTAAAGCCGTCTATCTCTTTATACGGAAGCTCGAAGTCTTCAAAGACGATACGTGTCGACTTTTCGAGAAAAGGGAAACGGGTCTGAATGGTGCAACCACAGAATACGGCGAAATCTTTCATTACACGGACTTTCTTCTCTTGTTTTACGGTAAAGTTGGCTTAGCAGGAGCGGCTTTTAAAGACGCTCTTGTGGTTTGCCTGTAGTGAGCTTAATGTATGAGCATGTCGGGTTGTGGCGTGGTGTCGGTTCCGTCTTTTCTCGTCCGCCCGTAGCGGACGGACGAGGAAGACGGAGATTTTTTTCAGAAGTTTACGCCTCTGCAACTGCTGTTGTTTCGAGCATGTACCCGTTAAAGAGCGAGGACGAGGTGTCAACCCGCGCATTAGAAGTGTCGGCCCCTGAGGCTAAAACAACCCGTGCTCTCAAGGCGACCCTTTTTATAAAGAGAGCCGCTTTAAAAGGCAAGCCGTCTTTAAACCAGCCCCGTCCTGTTACAGCCCCATATGCGTAAGAGGGCCAGATTATGCAGGTACGCAAGCGTCGGTCGGGCAGACCTCGGCGCACTTCGGTTCATCGAAATAGCTCTTGCATTCAACGCATGCCGCCGGGTCTATTACGTAGATATCACCTTCTGAAATCGCTTCTACCGGACACTCAGGCTCACATACGCCGCATGCTACACAGTCTTCAGTAATTGTTAGTGACAAGATGTACCACCTTCCGTTTGTAGTTTTTATTTTTTTAGGAACCTCGGTAAAAAGAAGTCGCTGCCGTGAAAAGAAGTATTAAGTTGGAGCTGTTCTTTTGTATACAGTATACTATTCAAATACAAAAGACAAGAATTTTTTTGAGCTTCCGCCGGTCCGCCCTGACGCCGGTTACGGCCCTTGCAGTACAAGCAGTTTCGGTTCGCACATCTCCTCCATAGCGTACTTTACGCCCTCGCGGCCAAAACCGCTCGACTTCACCCCTCCGTAAGGCATGTTGTCGGTTCTGAAGGTCGGAATGTCTCCGGCGATAAGCCCGCCGACTTCGAGGGTTTCGTACGCCTTTAAAATAGCGCTCATATCATTTGTAAAGAGCCCGGCCTGAAGCCCGAAGGGGCTTGCGTTGACGAGGCCGAGCACACGGTCGAGGTCGTCGAAAGGCTCAAGGGTTACAACAGGGGCGAATATCTCGTTTGAGCAGACCTTCATTTTAGCGGTGGTTCCGGTCAGGACCGTCGGGGTTATGGTATTGCCGACCCGCTTGCCGCCCGTTAAAAGGGTTGCGCCTGACTGAATAGCTTCGTCTATCCAGTCGAGTGTTCTTTCTATGGAGGCCGGGTCTATCATGGGGCCGAGGTCGGTCTTTTCGTTAGCCGGGTTTCCGGTTACGAGCCGTTGCGCCTCTTTAATAAAGTACTCTTTAAAGGTATCGAATAGGGTTTTATGGACGTATATTCTTTGAACCGATATACAGACCTGTCCGGCGAAGGCGAACGCCCCGGTTATGCACCTTTTTACGGCCTGTTCAGTATCGGCGTCGTCCATTACGATTACCCCGGCGTTGCCGCCAAGCTCAAGCGTTACCTTTCTTGTTCCGGCTTTTGCTTTTAACATCCAGCCGACCGCTGGGCTGCCGGTAAAGGTAAGTTTTTTTATGCGTGAGTCGTCTAAAAGAGTTGAGGCCGCCTCGCCGCTTGCCGGAATCACGCTCAAACCTCCGCTTATAAGCCCGGCGTCTGTTATTATCTTGCCGAGAAGAAGGGCCGAGAGCGGTGTCTGCGAGGCCGGTTTTAAGATTATCGGGTTTCCGACCGCTATTGCGGGGGCTACCTTGTGGGCCACGAGGTTTAGCGGAAAGTTAAAGGGTGAGATGCCGAGCACAGGGCCTACAGGGAAGTTACGCAATAGGCCGAAGCGTCCGTCGGCGCCGGGGGCTACGTCGAGCGGCAGTACCTCGCCGCCCATCCGTTTTGCCTCTTCCGCCGCAATACGAAAGGTATTTTCGGCCCGTGTAACCTCTGCGCGCGCCTCTTTTACCGGTTTTCCGGCCTCCGACACGATGGTTGCCGAGAGCTTTTCGGCGTTGGCGGTTATGCCGTCGGCTATAGAGGAGAGCAGGGCGGCTCTTTTGTGGCCGCTCCACGACCTCATTTCTTTAAAGGCCTCAGTGGCGGCGCCTGCCGCGCGCGCGAACTCTTCGGCGGCGCCGAGGCATGTTGTACCGACCAAGGCGGAGTCGTAGGGAGAGCGCACCTCTAAGGAGTTCTCTGTTGTTATCCACTCTCCGGCTACAAGAATCTTTTCTCTCTTTGCCACTTTCGCCTCATCTTTTTTATTTAGCCGTTAAACAGCAGACCCCTGTCGGGGGAGGTTCACTTTGCGCTTATCTGAATTATATAACTTTTTTAGCAAAAAGGGGCCGGTTAGTCAATATACGTACTGTTGACCCGGTAACCTCTTTACCGGGGGCAGTGTCTTGTCGGTACTTTATTTCAAAGAGCCGCTTCTATGTGTTACTATTTGGCATAAGCTGGAACCGGTTTGAAGAGCGGTTTTCGTTTAAGCGCTACCGTTAAAGAAGGTAGGCAGAAGGTAAGGCCGAACGGTTAGAATTAGATATTTTTTTCAAGGTCAAGGCGCGGCAGCGGTAAGAAGCGGAGCGTGCTGGAAAGTCTATGAGCTTTATTGACTCTGCTGCAATAAAGAGTTTGGGGAGAAGAGTTATTTTTTTTAGACTATAAACGGAGGTAGTACCATTCCGCAGTTATACGGAAGCACCAAAGGGCTTAAATCTAACCAGATTAAACGGCTTGAGAAGATATATAAGCGCAAAACCGGACGAGAAGAGCTTGTGAGCGCCGAACTCGGCAGGTATTTGACCGAGCTGTCAGCCGAGATACGCCGCCAGATAGGGCTGATACTCAACCGCAAAGGTATTGTTGTAGCGGTAATAGTAGGGGACGAAAAAGAGATTACCATCCCCGTACTTACCGGTTACCCGCTCGGCAGGCGGCTTTTGCGAGGCGTCCGTTGTATCCATACCCATTTAAAGGGCGAGCCTTTAACCGAAGACGACCTTACCGATCTTGCGCTTTTAAGGCTCGATATTATCGCGGCCATCGGGGTTGGCGCTAACGGTCTGCCGACTACCATACAGACGGCGCACCTGCTGCCGGTAAATCCAACGGGCAAGCTCTACGAGGTTAGCGCACGGGTACGGTTTCACGACCTTGACCTTGAGTACTCATCTTTTATAGATTCTCTTGAGGAGGAGATGGGCAGGGAGAGCCTTAGAGACGTTGGAGACGAGCGCGAGCGGGCGATTCTGATTTCCGTGTCGAAAGAGAGCAAGGATATACAGAAAGAGTCGCTCGACGAGCTTGCCGAACTCGCGGCTACGAGCGATGTCGTGGTGCTAGACAAATTTTCCCAGCGGCCTGCGAAGATTAACCCCAAGTATCTTATGGGCAGCGGCAAAATTCGAGAGGTAATAATACGGGCGCTTCAAAAAGAGGCGACCATGCTGATTTTCGACTCCGACCTGACGCC
>JAJRYL010000137.1 GCA_024275855.1 Deltaproteobacteria bacterium | reverse complement strand
GGTGTGGCGGTGCTCGACCTCGACTACAAGGAAGACAGCGCCGCTGAGGTTGATATGAATATAATAATGACCGGTTCCGGCAAGTTCGTAGAGGTGCAGGGCACGGCAGAGTCCGAGCCCTTTTCAAAAGAGCAGCTCGATTCCATTATCTCGCTCGGCGCAAACGGCATAAAAGAGCTTATAGAACTGCAAAAACGCGTGCTTGCTACTGCGTAGGGCAGCATCAGGCACCTTTGCGATTAACGGCGCACCCGCACCAAACGGCACTGTGGCAGGTTTATAATATACGCCGTCGCGCGTCGCGACCCGTGCGGAACGCACCAGTCTCAGGCAGTGTCATGCTGAACTTGATTCAGCATCTTGTACTTATTCCAACACATTTGTACAAGGCAGACCCTGAATCGAGTTCAGGGTGACAATATAGTCTTTGCGAGCGAAGCGCGGCAATCTCGCTTTTATGTCTTTGCTGATAAGACCGGATTGCTTCGTCGCATACGCTCCTCGCAAAGACGGGCGGCTTTCAAGTACTTGAAATACGCCGTCGCGCGTCGCGACCCGTGCGGAACGCACCCCGCGCTCCTGCGGAGGGTGCATAATCCGGTAGTCTGCAACCTGCCGTTCGGTATTATATTAACAATGGATTTTTCCCGTGCGGAACGCACCTGTCTCAGGCAGTGTCCTGCTGAACTTGATTCAGCATCTTAAAAAAAGAGATTGCTTTGTCGCCTTCGGCCCCTCGTAATGACAAGCGGCTTTTACGTACCAGATATACGTTGCACTGCGCCCCGCCTCGTGCGGGGCGTAACTTTTTTGTAACAACCTATTGTTTAAACGGAGACGGCATGAAGATAGTTATCGCTACCGCCAACAAGGGCAAGCGGCGTGAGATATGCGGTTTTTTAAAAGGGCTTGAATTGGAGCTTCTTTTCCCTGACGCTTTTCCCGGTTTCAAGATGCCGCCCGAAACCGGCGGTACGTTTGCCGAAAACGCGTTAATAAAGGCGCGCGCGTTTGCCGCGTTTACGGGGTTGGCAACGCTCGCGGACGATTCCGGCCTTGAGGTAGATTTCCTCGGCGGCGCGCCCGGCATACACTCCGCCCGCTACGCTGTGATCGGTTCCGGCACGGCGCAAAATCATAACCAGGTAGTCAACGCAAGCGACGACGACAACATCAACCGGCTTCTAAAAGAGCTGGACGGGGTGCCGCCTGAGAAGCGCACGGCCCGCTTTCGTACGGTAATAGCGCTTGTTATACCGGGCGCGCCCGGCACTGACGAAGCGAAAGAACAGACGTTTGACGGGGTGCTGAACGGGCGCATAACGGAGCGGAGGGCGGGCGCCGGGGGGTTCGGTTACGACCCGGTCTTTTTTATTCCGGCTTCAGGTCTTGTCGCCGCCGAGTTGAGTATAGGAGAAAAGGGCGAGATAAGCCACAGAGGCATGGCGCTTAAAGGGTTAAAAAAATGGCTTGAGGGCGGCGGGCTTCTTGGTCCGGCTTAGTGACTTTGTCCGGCTAACAGGCTTTGAGTCAGGGGTCGGATAAAGAAAATGGGCTTGACAATAGAGAGTCGCTAAATTAAACTGACCAAAGTGTGAAGTCGGAAAGGTGCTCTTAAACAAGATTATTAACTTGAAACAGACCCGTAATATTCTGACTATGTAATACCAATCTCAAGCAGGAGGAACAGAACAATGCCTTCAGGTAAAGTAAAATGGTTCAATGAGTCGAAGGGGTTCGGCTTTATTGAGCAAGACTCGGGCGAGGATATCTTTGTACATTACACCTCTATTTCCGGCGACGGTTTCAAGACGCTTAAAGAGGGGCAGGCAGTAGAGTACGAGGTAACTGAAGGGCCTAAGGGTCTTAAGGCTGAAAATGTTATGCCAGGCGAGATCTAAGGTCCGCCTTAAAAATTTAATCGAAAAAAGAGCCGGTATCCATTTAATGGATACCGGCTCTTTTTTTCTCTTTCGTTTAATGGCACGCGCGCAAAAAGGCGTTCGGTCGGCTTTTACGGCGGAGTCAATGCGGAATCAATAAAGTTCGGGCAACAAATGGCGAAATAATATATAATTCTATAATGTTCAGAATCTAAACGTAAAGTATTGAAAAGGTGCTCCGCTTCAATCTTGAGCACGGGTACCAGAGCCGTACGTTATTACTATATCTCAAATTACGAAAGGCGGGTTATGGAAGAGAAAATTATGGATGTGGTTCCCGGACTCGAAGGCATTGCAGCGGCAAAGAGCGCGATAAGTTTTATTGACGGTGAAAAGGGCCTGCTTGAATATCGTGGTGTTTCCATTGAGGAGCTTGCAGCCAAGAGCACCTTTTTAGATGTCTCGTACTCCCTTATCTTCGGGTACGCCCCTACCGCAAAGGAGCTTGAGGTTTTCGTATCGGACATTACTATGCATACCCGGTTGAAGCTGAAGGTTCTAAGAATGATGGAGGACCTGCCCGAGAGCGGCCACCCTATGGACTATCTTCAGGCGGTCACCTCCGCTATGGGCATGTATTACCCTGCGCGCGATACGCTCAACGAGCAGGTCAGGTACGAGTCTGTCGTAAGGCTCATAGCCAAGCTGCCAACAATAGTCGCCGCGTGCCACAGGCTACGCCACGGAGACGCGCCGATAACTCCGCATAACGAGCTCTCCTTTGCCGCCAATTTTTACTATATGTTGCTTGAAAAAGTTCCGTCTCCCCTTGTCGAGAAGGTTCTCGACGTTCTTCTTATACTGCACGCCGACCACGAAATGAACGCCTCTACCTTAAGCTCCCGTGTTGTCGGCTCTACGCTCGCCGACCCGTATACCATCGTCTCTTCCGCCATCGGTACGCTCTCCGGGCCTCTGCACGGCGGGGCTAACGAACTGGTAATGGATATGATAGAGGAGATAGGCTCTGTCGAGGCTGTCGAGCCTTATATACTCGGCAAGATAGAGCGTAAAGAGAAGATAATGGGAATAGGGCACAGGGTTTATAAGACGCGGGACCCGAGGGGCAAGGTGCTTAGCTCGTATATCCGCAAGCTGCACTAAGAGGGGCTTATAGACGACAAGACCATAGAGATATCCGAAGAGATGGAGCGTGTTGTCACCGAAAGGCTCGGCGCGAAAAAACTCTACCCCAATATCGACTTTTATTCCGGTATCGTCTTCAGGGCGATAGGCATACCTACGGAGATATTTACCCCGTTTTTTGCTATGGGCAGGGTGTCGGGCTGGCTTGCGCACTGGATAGAGCAGCTTAGCACAAACCGTATCTACAGGCCCACGCAGCAGTATACCGGGCTTAGAAATCAGCCCTTTGTACCGATTGAGGAGCGTGGTTAGCATGTCTTTGATCGATACCGCCAAACGGATTTCGTCTCCGTCCGGCCCATTGGGGCTTTACGGGTTTTACGCGCTCGCGCTTCTTCTTTTTTTCGTATCGGGTTGTACATCTATCAAGGTGGTCAGGTTGCCTCCGCCCGATACTATAATGTCCGATTCCGTTAAAGAGGTTGAAGCCGTGCTTACCGGAGAGGCTGTTGTGAAAAGCTCTCGGATAAGGACGAAAAGGGTGCTCAGGCTCGAAGCCAGGGCAACGAGGCTTGAGGCCGACGTTGCGGTTCTTGAGGCCAAGTCGTTTATAATACTGTCGGAATATAATAAAGAAAAGAAGCTTAAGCGCGAGGCCGATATGAAGGTGAAGAACCTTGAGGTGGGAGAGAAAGGCCTGAAGGAAGGCAGTATACCCGAAGAGCCTAAAAAAGGCATAACGTTAAAGATAGTCCTTAAAAAGCTCAAGAAGGCTTCTAAAGAGGCCGAGGCCATCGGACGGAAGTTGAAGAGGATGAGGCCCCGGTACATTAAAAGTAGTTTTAAGCTTAAAAAGATGAGAGTGAAGGCTGTAAAGGCTCGTTTAAAGGCAAAAGAGGCGCAGAGCGCTGCGGAGCTTAAGGTTGCGAGACGGTTTGCCTCGAAGCTTGAAGAGGTAAAGTTAGAGACGATTGTAGAAGAGTCCAAGGGGGCGGACGTTATACTTCTTGGCGAGGTGCACGATAGCGAAAAGCATCATCAATTTCAGTTAGATGTAATAAAGGCACTCGTTAAGTCGGGCAGAAAGATCGCTATAGGCATGGAGATGTTTATGGTCGATTCTCAGGAAAAGCTCGACGGCTGGATAGACGGAGAGATAGATTTTGAAGATTTCAGGGTGCTCTACTACACAAACTGGAAGACTCCGTGGGTCACGTACGCGCCTATAATTCTGTATGCGAAAGAGAAGAAGCTCGATATAGTGGCCTTGAGCCTTGAGCGCAGCGCCATAAAGGAGGTTTTTCCAAGAGCCGATTCCGAGCCCGCCCCGGAGCCTGAGTTAAAGTTTGACCCCGAGGCGCTTGATAAGGCACCGGAGATTAAGGTTACCCGACCGGTAGAAACGGACGCGGCGGCGGAAGTTGTCAGCGTAGAGGGAATAGGCCCCGACGGCAAGATTACCCCTGAGGCGCAGGCAGAGATAGACGCCGAGGTCGAAGCCGAGGTAGCCGCCGCCCTTGAGGTTGAGGAGGAGGAAAAGGAAGAACCGAGCCTGATTATGACCCGTGACGAGCTTGAGTCCATTACCTGCAACGCCGAGCCGGAGTACAAGAGCATGCTAAGGGACGCGATAGCGGAGCATGCGGGAGATATTAACTTTGACCTGGACCGTTTTTGCCGCATACAGATAGCATGGGACATTGCTATGGCTAAAAGCGCAAAGGCTTATATTGAGGATAATCCGGAGACCACCCTTGTTGTGATAGCCGGAGGAATGCACGTATGGAAACGCGCTATTCCAAAGCAGTTGACCCGGCTCGGCAGCGAGTCTATCGCCGAACTTGCCCAAGCCCGTGTAGAGGCTAAAAAGGCGAGGGCCGCGGCCAAAAAGGCGAAGGCGGCTGTTAAAGAGGCCGAAGAGACTGTTTCAAACCTTGATATAATAGCGGCCAGAGCCAGACGAGTCGCCAGAGAGGCGGCGAAGGCTGCCGGTAAAGAGGCTGCCGGCAGTTTCATGGGGTTGAGTACCGGCGCCGAAGATGGCGCGTATAAGTCTCCGACCGCATCCGAGGCGGCAGACATGGAGGCAGCCTCGGATGCCGGAGCCTCGGCTGACGTAGCCAGGCATAACGCGGAGTCTGCCGCCGACAGGTTGAAAGAGCTTGAGGATGTGAGTAAAGAGGCCGCAAAGGTAGCGAAGGCGGCAACAAAGAAGTTGAAGCATCTTAAGAAGTCGAAGAGCGAGTTTAATTCCATTGTGATAATACCGGAGATGCCCAGGTACGAGTACTTCCGCAGCGGCAGCGCCAGTACCGATGACGGCGACTATCTGCTGCTCTATTAAAGCCGTTGGGTTAAGGTGTCTTAAAGTATGCGGAGTAAAAAGGGTTGGCCGACCGAGGGGCCTGTCGTCCGTTCTTTTTAGAGACCGCCTGACCGAAGAATTAGATATGTGGAGTAAAAAGGGTTGGCCGACCGAGGGGCCTGTAGTCCGTTCTTTTTAGAGACCGCCTGACCGAAGAATTAGATATGTGGAGTAAAAAGGGTTGGCCGACCGAGGGGCCTGTCGTCCGTTTTTTTAGAGACCGCCTGACCGAAGAATTAGATATGTGGAGTAAACAGGGTTGGCCGACCGAGGGGCCTGTCGTCCGTTCTTTTTAGAGACCGTCTGACCGAAGAATTAGATATGTGGAGTAAAAAGGGTTGGCCGACCGAGGGGCCTGTCGTCCGTTCTTTTTAGAGACCGCCTGACCGAAGAATTAGATATGCGGAGTAAACAGGGTTGGGTGATTGGTCTGGCGGCTCTGTCGCGTTCAGGTTTTTTACTCTTACTGGTCTGTTGTGGCGGGGGTAGGTGACGTAACAGGCGGCTCT
>JAJRYL010000136.1 GCA_024275855.1 Deltaproteobacteria bacterium | reverse complement strand
CTATCATGCGACGCGGGTCGTACTCTATAACTCCGGCGGAGGTAACCCTCTCTTTCGCGCCGGTTATCTCTACCGAAGAGGGCGCAAGCGCCGTTGAGCTGCGTAACCGTACAAAAGAGGCTATTGCCTCAATGCTAAAGACGTAACTCCTTTTTTTAGAAGCGGGGTAAATCTTTCATGGATGGAACCGAAGCGGATAGTGCCGGAGGCGGGCTTAAGCTGATACCGCTTGGCGGACTCGGCGAAATAGGGCTTAACTGTATGGTGGTCGAGTACGGCGACTCTATTATCGTAATAGACTGCGGCCTTATGTTTCCCGACGAACAGATGCTCGGAATAGATATTGTTATTCCCGACATCACCTACCTTATTGAGAATAAAGAGAAGGTAAAGGCCTTTATTATCACCCACGGGCACGAAGACCACGTCGGCGCCCTGCCGTTCGTTCTTCGGGAAATAGACGCCCCTATCTACGCGACCACCCTTACTATAGGCCTTATAGAGGCCAAGCTCTCTGAGCACGGCCTCTTGTCCTCAACGGAGTTTGAGACCGTAAGGCCGCGCGACGTAATCTCCGTCGGCCCATTCGATATCGAGTTTATCCGTGTGTCCCACTCTATAGTAGACGGCTGCGGCCTTGCCATTACAACGCCAAAGGGCGTTGTAATCCACACGGGGGACTTTAAGTTCGACCAGACCCCTGTTGACGGCGAGGTGCTCGACTACGCCCGCTTTTCGGAGTACGGAGAGCGCGGCGTGCTCGCCCTGCTCTCCGACTCTACGAACGTGGAAAGAGAGGGTTATACGGTAAGCGAAAAAGAGATAGGCACAAGGATAGATGCGGTCTTCGGGCAGTGCGAGGGTAGAATAGTTCTCGCCACCTTCTCTTCCAATATTCACCGTATACAACAGGTCTTTAATGCCGCGGCGCACCACGGGCGCAAGGTTATCTTAAACGGCAGAAGCATGGTCGCCAACACCGCTATAGCGCGCACGCTCGGTTACCTTACCGCGCCCGAGAGTCTGATAGTCGATATGAGCGAGCTTGACAGGCTTGCCTCGAACAGGGTGGTGCTGCTTACCACCGGCAGTCAGGGCGAGCCTATGAGCGCGCTTACCCGCATGGCTACCGACTCGCATAAACAGATAAAGGTACGCCCCGGAGATACCGTTATTCTCTCTTCGAAGTTTATACCGGGCAATGAAAGGGCTATTTCTACAATGATGAACCACCTCTACAGGAGGGGCGCCGAGGTTATCTACGAAAAGGTCTCGGAGATTCATGTCTCGGGCCACGCTTCCAAAGAAGAGCTTAAGATTATGCTCAACATGGTAAAGCCCAAATGTTTTGTGCCTGTGCACGGAGAGTACCGCCACCTTGTGCTGCACGCGCGCCTTGCCGAACAGGTCGGCGTGGCAAAAGAGAATATAATTATTGCCGAAGACGGAGACGTCGTGGAGTTCGTCGGCTCCGGCATCGAGGTAACGGGTAAGGTAAACTACGGCAGGGTCTTTATAGACGGCAAGGGTGTGGGCGACGTCGGAAGCCTGGTGATAAAGGACAGGATGCACCTTTCCAAAGACGGTCTCGTGCTTGCCGTTGTCGCGCTCGATTCCGGAAGCGGAGAGCTTATCTACGGGCCCGATATTGTTACGCGCGGTTTTGTGCTTGAGGAAGAGGGCGCAGAGCTGCTTGAAAGGGCGAAGCACGCGGTTATCGCCGCCTTGAACGAGCTTGGGCCGGAGGCGCGCACAGAGTCCGCCGGGGTAAAGAGCACGGTTAAGAGGGTGCTGAGGAAGCTCTTCAATAAAGAGCTTGAGAGAAGGCCGGTTATCCTGCCTATTGTTGTAGAGGTGTAAGGAGCGTTTGGGCTTGGGCACGGGAAAGAGGGACGATGGAGAAAGATAGAGCGGACGTATACTTTGCCGACCTGAGGGCAAGCCATAAAAATAACCTGCTCGACAAACTCGATACGTTGCTCGATAGTGTCGGAATAAACGCCCTGTTCGGCAAAGGGCAGCTTGTCGCTATAAAACTCCACTTCGGCGAAAAGGGCAATACGGCCTATATTCCGCCTGTCTTCGTGCGCCGTGTGGTAGAGCGGGTAAGGGCCACCGGTGCCGCCCCCTTTCTTACCGACACCAATACGCTCTATGTCGGCACACGCACAAACTCTGTTGAGCACATAAGTACCGCCATAGAGAACGGTTTCGCCTACTCCGTGGTGAACGCCCCTATAGTAATCGCCGACGGCCTCAGGGGAAATGACGGCGTAGCGGTAGGGGTAAACGGCACAGAGTTTAAAGAGGTGAGTATAGCGAAAGAGATAGTCAACGCAGACGCTATTGTTGTGCTTACGCACTTTAAGTGCCACGAGATGACCGGTTTTGGCTGGGCGCTGAAGAATGTCGGCATGGGGTGCGCGAGCAGAGAGGGCAAGTTGTCGCAGCACTCGAACTGCGCCCCTGTAGTCGAGGCCAATGAGTGCTTTGCCTGCGGGGCCTGTGTGCCGGTCTGTCCGGCCGTGGCGATAGAGGTAAAGAGCGCCGCGTTTATAGACGATAAAAAGTGCATAGGTTGCGGCCACTGCATAGCGGTCTGTCCCGAAGGCGCTATAAAGATAAGCTGGGACGAGACGACTACAGGGTTGCAAAAAAAGATGGTCGATCACGTTAAGGGCGCTCTGAAGGGTAAAGAGCAAAAGATGATTTTTATCAATTTCATCCAGCGTATAAGTCCGTCGTGCGACTGTTACGGCCATACCGACGCCCCTGTCGCCCCGGATGTCGGCATAGTAGCGTCGATAGACCCTGTGGCAATAGACGCGGCCAGTGCATATCTTGTTAATAAAGGCGTCGGTTTTGCCGATACAGCATTAATAAGCGGTTTCGAACCCGGCGGCGACAAGTTCAGAGGCGTTTATCCTGAGGTGGACTGGGAGGTACAGCTCGACTCCGCCGCCGGTCTTGGTTTAGGCCGTCGCGAGTACAGGCTGAAAACGATTTGAAATGTTTTACCGCTCCGGCAATTAGGCTCTTGAAACGGTACGGTTATAAATGTTATAATTTAAACTTCCACCCAAATACATTTTATGATTCCAGAACGGTTATGATTTCTGTCTGCGGAGGCTCTGTATGGCTGTAAAGAAGATAGGAGAACTGCTTGTTGATTCAGGACTTATAAGTCCTGAGCAGCTTAGTGAGGTCTTGAGCCAGGCAAAAGAGGGTAAAAAGGGCGAGCGGCTCGGCAGTATCCTTGTAAGCAAGGGGTTTTGCGAAGAGATAGATATTGCGCAGACACTTTCATTTCAGCTCAAGATTCCGTTCATAGATATAACCTCCGCCGATATCGAGCCCGAAGCCGTTGAGCTTTTGGAAGAGAAACTCGCCAACAAGTATCTTGTGCTGCCTGTTTCGGTCGAAAAGAAGGTTTTGAAACTCGCTATGGCGGATCCGCTTAACCTTGATATCATAGACGATATCCGTTTCTCCACAGGTCTGCAGATAAAACCCTGCGTCTCTACCCCGAAGAGCATAACTGCCGCCATACGGTGCCAGTACAATATGAACGACCCTATTGAAGAGCTTGTGGTCGATTTGAAGAAGGACTCTATGGTAGAGGTGGTGCACGAACCCGATAGCGGCCGTGACCTTTCCGAACAGGTGCGCAGGAGCGCTGCCCCGCCTATAATAAAGATGGTTGACTCCATAATAGTTCACGCCGTTGAGAATAAGGCGAGCGATATACACATAGAGCCGCAGGAGAAAGAGGTTAAGCTCAGGCTGCGGGTCGATGGAATTATGCGCGAAACGATGCAGTTGCCCAAGTGGGTGCAGGGGCCGGTTGTTTCGAGAATAAAGATTATGGCCAAGATGGATATAGCCGAGCGCAGGGTATCGCAGGACGGCAGGATAAAGGTTCGCATAGGCGATAGGTCGCTCGATCTTAGAATATCCACGCTTCCGACGCATTATGGCGAAACGGTCGTTATGCGTGTGCTCGACTCGAAGTCCTCTGTTGCCGGTCTTGACGGGCTCGGCTTTTCCGAAAGAGATTACGATGCGGTTAAGGAGATGCTCGGCAGGCCGCAGGGAATAGTGCTGGTAACCGGGCCGACCGGTTCCGGAAAAAGCTCTACGCTTTACGCTATGATAATGTCGATAATGCGTGAAGAGATAAATATTATTACGATAGAAGACCCTATCGAGTACGAATTGAAGAGCGTAAATCAGGTTGCCATTAATGTAAAAACAGGTCTCAGTTTTGCCTACACGCTGCGCTCTGTGCTCAGGCAGGACCCCGACGTTATATTGGTAGGAGAGACGCGAGATACAGAAACGGCGGTTATAGCGCACCAGGCCGCGCTTACCGGACACCTTGTCTTTTCATCGCTCCATACTAATGACGCCGTAAGTTCAGTGGTGCGGTTAAAGAACCTCGACGTGCCGAGTTACATGATATCGACAGCTTTAAACGGCATAGTGGCGCAGAGGCTTGTAAGAAAAAT
>JAJRYL010000135.1 GCA_024275855.1 Deltaproteobacteria bacterium | reverse complement strand
GTTGACGCCGGTACCCGAACTGTAGCGGCGCGCGGCGTTGAGTATAGGCATGTAGAAGTGCTCTTTCATGTAGTCGGCCATCGCAATCTCTTTGACCTTTAAGGTCTTGCGTGAAAAGTCCTTCATGTCGACAAAAAGCTGGCCCTCCTGTTCGAGTTCGAGCGTTTTGAGAATAGGGCGGGCGTCGGTTGAGAAGCGGTAGAGGCTGCCCCTGTTGTACTCTTCTTTAAGTGTGTTGGTTGAAAACTCGGCGCGTCTGTCAGAGAGGTAGCCGCGCATCAGCCCCCTGAACCGTTCAATATGCTCGTCGAGTTTGAATGTGTAGTATCCTTCTACAAGTTCGCTTAACGAGGTGATGGTCTCTTTTTTAGATCCCTTCAAGAGTCCGCTGAGCCTCGACTTTTTAAACGACTGAAGGTATGTGGAGAACCCTTCTAAAATCTCTCCTCGCTGAGAACCCATGGCTATCTGTTTGTGCGCCTTGTCGAGAGAGTCGGATAGTTCGCCCATAGCCTTCGGGTCTTCAAGCAGGCGCGCTAAACGTTTATCGTCGTCGTAGATAGCGTGAAGCGTAATTCCCGGTTCTATGCCGGGGGTGTCAAACTCCATCATGTAACGCAGCGCGGCGGCTCGAAAGTTCTGTACCGCTTTATGCTTTTTTAAAATTCCGGTCGCTTTTTTATCAGCTCGGATACGCTTGATAGTCCCTTCGATAAGGGCCGGGAGGTCCGTAGTAGACTCGTTAATATCCGTGGCGAATGAGGTTATTATCTGCACTGTTTCAGAGTTTATACCGTAGGGGTTGAGCGCGACGGAGTGCATATTTGAAACGATAGATAAAAAGGCGTTTGGCACAGGAGCGGTTCTAAGAAGCATTTCGGTAAGAGGGTTGTAGGAAGGCGCGCATATATCGCTCAGCCGTGCGGAGAGCTTTAATAGCGTATGGCGGATGCAGGCGTGCAGAGTATACCCTACAACGAAGTCGAGCTTGTCGTAACCGAAACCTTTTATGCGAACCTCTTTCAGGCGTTCCTTCATTTTCCGAACCGTTCTGACCATTGCGAGCATCAGGAGGTCTACGGTTCTTTCGCTTCCTCCGTGTTGCGCCTCGTCACGCACGGTCTTTTCAAACATATCGTCGAGCCAGGACATAAAGAGCGTGCCTGAGCCTTCCGGGCCGAGCCATTGTACGAGTATGCCCGCATCTATAAAAGCGGTGGAGTGCAGTATGTCTATGGCGAGGGTCTTGGTGGAGGAGCCTTCGATAAAGATGTCGGTTCTATAGGTCTTTTTTTTAAGGTGGGCGGTCTCCTTTAACTGAGCGTCGGTGAGTTTCGCGGTATTCACAGGGTCGTTGCGCTTTATAAGCAGGGCAATTAGCCCGAGCACGGCGTTCTCTATAATGGTTTCGTCTTCGGCACCCATATGGTACGGAATCTTCAACTCGTCAATAGACTCTCCGTGTTTAAAGCGGAGCCCCTTTGGCTGAATCATCCATAGGCGGCCATTGATGATGTCATTACGTTCTTTAAGCAGGGTGTTGAAAAGGGAGACCCGGGAACTGCTGTATGAATCGGTCATTTTAAATCCGTCTATTGCATATTAATTCCAATTTTTATTCCTTATAGCTTATAATATATAGTACCCTTAAAGCAAGGGTTGAAGTCCGCGATTTTTGCAGGCACACCGGTTGTAATGATCCTTCTTTTATGCTATATAGACGCAATGGATTGTGCTGGTTTACTCTATCGGTTCGGTAACCGCTTTTAGTTCTCTACATGTATATGCTGAGCTTAAAGCAACAGACAAAACGGTGCAGATGACTACAGTAAAAGAACAACTCAATACCGTCTTCACAAAGATCATGGCAGGCACCGTTACGAGGGAGGAGGGTGCTATGCTCTTAAACGACTGCGTAAAAAACAGCGGAGCCGAGACCATAAAAGAGCTTGAGTATTTACTTATAAACCCTCCGCAGAACGTTCATAAAAAGACTATTTTTCATACTATGGTTCTTGCGAGAAATAAGGCCTTTGTCCCGTTAATGGCCATAACGCTTGATAACCCCGATGAAGACCTCGCTATAGTTGCTGCGCAGGAGTTGTCTCGGCTGCATACGGACGAGGCGCAAGATGTTCTGATAAAACATCTTGACATAGACAACTATGGCGCGAGAAAGGCTTCGGCTGAGGCGCTGGCCCGCGGGTTCGGTCAAAAAGGCGCGGATATTTTAAAAGAGCATGTTATAAACAACGATGTCGCCCTTATTCGTTTAACCTCGGCAGAGGCGTTGCTACAGGCCGGTAGCGCGGGATTTAAGGCGTTGATTGAGCTTATCTTTTGTGAGAAATCCGGCCCGTCGGACTCTGCCGTTGAGGTGCTTACGAAAGCGCCCGGTAGTCTGTTGAGTAAAGAGGTGCGCCCCCTGGTTGACGCATTGATGGTTGCAGGGGATAAAGACGATACTGTGGCCGCCATAGCTCTGCTTAAGATTATTACCTCTCTTGGCGGTCTGGCAGGCCGGTATGTGGATTTTGTGCGTGTCTTTGAAGAGAACGCGTCCGAAGCCGTCAGGGACGAGGCCGGAAGAACCTTGGCCTCGATTCGTGCCTGATACCTCCCCAGTTTTCATTAGAGTAAAGGCCGCTTAACCTCTTTAAAGCTACTTCGCGGGTAACGTCATACTTGCCCGCAAGTTTATATTTTTGCGCCGCCTCCTCTTTTTTCCCCATCATCTCAAGCGCCATTCCCGCGCCGAGTATTGCCTTGGCGTTTCCGGGCAGTATCGCTATAACATGTTCGAAATCCGAATACGCCTTTTGCGCCTCTCCCGTATCGATATATAGATTACCCCTTGAAAGGTAGGCCTTGATATACGTCGGGTCTATGGCGAGCGCGGTGTCGAATTCCTGAAGCGCCAACTGGTAGCGGCCCTGCGATCTGTAGGCGACGGCGATATTGTTGTGTGCTTTCGGGTCATCCGGTTTTAGTGCAATCGTTATCCGGTATCGCATAATCGCCCGGTCTATGTTGCCTCTTACATGGTTGATGGCGCCTATGTTGAAGTGAGCGCCGGATAGCGTGGGTTCGAGTTTTATCGCAATAAGGTTCTCTTTAAGGGCACGGTCGTAATCTCCGGTAGTAACGACTACGGTTGCGAGGTTGTAGTGCGCCCGCGACTTCATTGGCGACTTGGCAACCACGTCGCTCCAAAGGGAAACAGAGTCTTCCCATATAATATTTCTTTGGTAACTTAGTATGGCGAGCAGGGTAAGGAGGCCAAGCAGTAGTATGGTGGCGTAGGGGTTTGCTTTAAAGTTGTCCATTGGGCCGCCTGACTCGGGTACTGTGTGGGTATCTATTATTATAACCGGTAGGAATCTTACGTTTCAAGCCGCATAGGCCGGCTTCTATTCCAGCAACCTGTACGGCACAAAATCATCGCCACGAAAAACCAAACGACCTGCCGGCCTTGACAATAAGCCTGGTCTCTACGGTGTCGGTCTCAAGCTGAGTTCTTCTGCTGTAGGCATACTCAGCCTGAATAAGCCAACTTCTGAGCTGGTAGGCAAGGCTGTTGGTTATGTCTAAAACCTTCTCTTTGCTTTTGTTCAGCTCGTCATCATTATACGAACCCGTTATGCTCCAGATAGAGTTTCTTGTAAGGTTTCTTTTGTAGCTTGTTCTGTACAGTTTGGTTGTACGGTTCTGTACGCCGTCTCTGAAAGAGCTTTCGGATACTTTGTAGGAGAAGCTTGCATTGAACTCCCCGTTGAGCAGCACGCGCTCATGACTGATGTTGAACGTTTTATCGAGTGTTCTGCTCGAATCGTCAAAGAAGTTGAATGTCTTTGTTTCAACCCATGAATAGTTCATCGGAAGAGATTTTATGTAGTTCGTTGCGGCGCTGTAGCTTACTGTAGTGTTGTCGGTACCGCTTGCAATCGCGGTTGAATCTGATTTACTGAATGCGTAACTGCCGGTTAGCAGCGCAAACCTTTTAAGAACCGAGTTATTGGCGTTAAAGCTGTAACTTGTGGTGCTGTTAATGTCTTTGCTTGTTCTTATTCGCGCCCTTGAGAAACTTCCGGATGTTCCAAGGGTTACGAACGGCACAAGATTTATTCTCGACAGGCTCGAACTCGCACTCATTGTGAGCCCTTTTCCGCCTATGTACGCACTTGACCGGATATCCGAGTAGCCGGCGGCCCCTGAGGCGCTAAAGCTGGCCCATGAGTAGTTATCAGAATAACCGGCCCTTGAATCTATTTTGAGTTCGGTTCTGTCGTCGAAGTTGGTATTAAAAACGTCTTGAGATGTAGATGTGTATCTGCGGTACGATACGTTTTCTGAAAAGTTGAGACGGTTTGTAGCGCGGTAGGAGATGTTCGCGTTCGCGTCCGTCGATTCGTTATTACGTACAGTCGTTACAGAATTATTTATTCCCGTGTTTACCGTTACGGCTGATGAAGAGCTTACGCGGTCGGATATTTTGTACCGCATACTGCCGGAATAGACGTGCTGTTCACTGGTCGTTTCCGTAGTTCCTTCTTGTGAAAGCTTTGTATAGTTATAGTTGTGCTGCTGGTTGAAGTCTTTGCTTGGCGATGAAGTTAGAGCGCTGCCCATTCCTATTACCGAAGTCGTGTCGCCGTTGCTAAGCTCAGCGCTAGAGGCCGCGAGAAATACTGTAAGTTGCGTGGCGCGGGATATCTTGGTTATGTTTGTAATATTTGTAGATATCTGATTGTTTTTAAGCCCGTCTTTTTTATTCTCGGTAGTTGTGTATACATTCTCCCACGTGTTTGTAGTTGACTTGTAATTCTTTTTAAGGTTAAGGGTGTAGGTTGAATCGACGGTATGTGTATTTTCGGTTCTGTGGCTGTTGGAGTCGGCTTTGAAGTAGATCTTGGGCAATGTTCTGAAGATGCCGCGCCAGATAAGGCCGTAGTTCAGCCTTGTTGTCCACGTACCGCTGGTGTTTGTTAAAGTGAAATTGGTGGTGCGGGTTTTATTTATGTACAGGGTCAGCGGTATATTGGATTTGGGCAGCAGTGAGGTTGAGAAGTAGTAGTACCATTCGTGTGTTGTTATCTTGTTTGTGCTGGTTGACGCCGAAGTTGTCGTACGTCTTGCAAAGTGGAGTCCCGCGTCGTAGGTCATTAGCCAGCGCGAGAATATATTGCCGAGAACATCGAGCGTATACCGCTGCTCGAATGAACTGTAGATGTTCTCGTAATCAGATTTAATGTCTTTGGTCGTATCCCTGTCGTACTCGAAGCTCAAGGATATACGGAGGTTGTTGTTCAGATAGGGGTCTCTACCCGCGGCCTGCGCTGTGCGTAGAGACCCGAAGAGAGTTGCAAATATGATTAGAGCCGCAAAAGCCCATTTTATTCTGGACATAATAGTTCAGCCTTCTCGAAGAGGAGGTCCAAGTGTAGAAAAAAATAGTCAATTATTATCAGTATGGGGAAGGTGTTATCGTTGTGTCAACACACGAACCAAAACGCTCTCTTGTGCGGCATGGTACAAGAGAGGTGCGTATAGCCGGATACCGCCGGTATCCGGCTATATACACCTCTGAAAGCATAATACGGGTACTATTCGTCTTTTGCGTCATTCGCGGACCATGCGCATCTGAAACCTACATCGTCGTAACCGCCTTTGGGTGGCGCGGCATTTCTGAACGAGGTTCTCAGGTTTATTTGAAGAGTGTAGTGGCCGACTCCCCCCCAGCCTCCACCTCTGACGACCTTGAATCTCTCTCCATACATTTCATCTTCGAAGTCGTTGCCGGGGTACTGCTTGTACCAGTCCGAGGTCCATTCCCACACGTTGCCGGCCATGTCGTAAGCGCCGTACGGGCTTTTACAGTCTTCGTACTTGCCAACCGCCGTAGTGCCTCCCTGAAGTCCTAAAGAGGTAGCTTTGTTCTTGTCGAACTCATTACCCCATGGAAATTCTCTTGAGTCCGTACCGCGAGCGGCTTTTTCCCATTCGGTTTCGGAAGGCAG
>JAJRYL010000007.1 GCA_024275855.1 Deltaproteobacteria bacterium | reverse complement strand
AAGGGTCTCTTTTTGGATCCCTGCCTTGTGAGCCTTATTTTTACTGCCATCTTTAAAACTACCTCCTTAGTACTGTTGTCAGTTCATATACGGGTTCTGGAACTTCTGCATCAAACCCTGCATGCCTCTCGCCCCCGACCCCTTCAACTTCTTCATCATCTTACGCATCTGCTTGTACTGATTTATAAACTTATTTATATCCTGAACCCTTGTGCCGCTTCCCTGCGCTATGCGTTTTTTTCTGCTGGAATTGAGACAGCCGGGGTTTACCCTTTCGTACCGGGTCATAGAGTCTATTATGGCCTCTATCTTAACAAGCTCATTGTCATCCAAGTCTATATCTTTGGCCTTCTTTAAGGCCCCGAAACCGGGAACCATAGAAAGAATAGACTCCATAGAGCCCATCTTTTTTATCTTTTTAAGCTGATCTTTAAAGTCGTCGAGCGTAAAAGAGTTCGACGTTATCTTCTTTTCAAGCTCTTTAGCCTCGTCAACGCCTACCGGGTCCTGAGCCTTCTCAATGAGCGTCATTACGTCGCCCATATCGAGTATTCTGCCGGCCACCCTTTCGGGGTGGAAGACCTCGATACATTCGACCTTTTCACCGGTTCCGATAAACTTGATCGGTTTACCCGTGGTCATAGACATTGAAAGAGCGGCACCGCCGCGCGCGTCTCCGTCGAACTTGGTAAGCACAACGCCGGTAATGTCGAGGCTGTCGGCGAACCCTTTAGCGGTATTAACCGCGTCCTGCCCGGTCATGGAGTCGGCAACGAAGAGTATTTCGTTGGGGTTGAGTATCGACTTCAACTCTTTGAGTTCGCCCATAAGAGCGTCGTCAATATGAAGGCGTCCAGCGGTATCGACAAGCAGCGTATCGTACCCCTTTATTTTAGCTACCCTCAGCGCCTCCGTACAGATTTCTTTGGCGGAGTCGTATCCATCGGAATCGAAACAGTCAACGTTAATTTCACCCGCGAGCGTTTTAAGCTGTAGCACAGCGGCGAGCCTGAAGAGGTCGGCGGGTACGATATACGGGTTGCGCCCCTTACCCTTTAAAAGATTCGCGAGTTTCGCGGTCGTCGTTGTCTTGCCCGAACCCTGAAGCCCGACAAGAAGTATTACAGACGGGCTGCCCTTCAGTTCAAGCGCGGCGTTTGTGCCGCCAAGAAGCTCCGCTAACTCATCGTGTACTATCTGCGTAAAGTGCTGTCCCGGCGTAAGGCTTTCGAGCACCTCTTTACCGAGGGCCTTTTCACGAACGTTGGATACAAACTCTTTAACTACCTTGAAGTTTACGTCCGCTTCGAGCAACGCCAGACGAACCTCTTTTAAAGAGTCTTCTACGTTGCTTACAGAGAGCTTGCCCTGCCCCCTGACATCTTTAAGAACCTTTCTGAATTTACTGGACAGCGAGTCGAGCATTAAATAACCTCTTTGCAACAACAGTTACCGGCTTCGGTCGCAAGAATATCGCAAGTTGCGTATACGGCGAGAAGGCGAACATAAAAAAACCGGCAAACCGGCAGATACCGGCTTCGAACAAAAGAGCTTGCGCGCCGCGCGTTGCGGCGGGCATACAATAAAAGACGCCCCCCGCTTATAACAGAGTGCGCGGTATTGTGTTAAGCACAGTATAGTATAAGGTAACCACTGTTATTGTCAAGGTTTTTTAATAGATTGAATAATTATTACATACATGAGCTTACACAACCGATAATAATGCAGTGAGCGGAGCATGCCGAAAGAGACCGCCGACTCTTTTGCCTATTGACAAAAGAGTGCCATTTTTGATACTTTAGAGGATATCATGACGCTTTATACGACTATAATAATGCTTCTTTTCATAACTCTCGCCGCCCTCGCCATAAACCTTCCGTTCGGGTACCTCAGGGGCGGAGTAAAAAAGCTCTCCTTTATGTGGTTCTTTTACATTCACGCGCCTATTCCCGCGATTTTCATTATGAGAAGGCTCGCCGGATTCAGCATAAAGTACGTTCCTATCTTCATAGTCGGAGCGATTATAGGGCAGGTAATCGGCAGGCGCTTTTATACCAGGCGGCAACCTGAGATTATCAACGAGTAAACGCCAGGGCGTTTCGCCGCGCCTTTACAGGTACTTTTATGAAAGAAAAACCCCTTCCTAATCCGGGCAGAATCAAATGGCCCAAATTCCCGAAACGAAAAAGAGAGTACGGCAAAGAGCCTAAAGAGCCCGTGCGGATGAAATCCGTCATAAGCTCTTTTGGAATAGCCGGTATCGACCTAAAGTTAAAAGAGTACAATATTCGCAAAATATGGGTTGAGGCAGTCGGCACAGGTATAGCCAAAAGAACGGCTCCGCTTATGCTTATAGACTCTACGCTGCACTGCGCCGTCTCGTCCTCTCCGTGGATAACCGAACTCAACTTTCAAAAAGAGGCGATTATAAAAAAGATAAACAGCGCACTTGGCGAAACCGCAGTCACAAAGATAATTTTCAAACCCGGCAGGGTTGAAAAACCGCCTGAAACGGCAGCCGGTAGCGACAAGCAAGAGAATAGTACCGTTGAACCTCTTAAAACTAAAGAGTTCACCGAAAAACAAGGCCGCTTTATAGACTCCACCGTAAAGGATATAAACGACCCCGGCCTACAAGAGGTTATAAAAAGGGCCATGAAGCGGGCAATAGGTACGCGCGAAGAAGAGTAACGCAAACAGAAGAGGAGATATTATGAGCAGAGTTGAAGTTACGATTACCTACTGTGTCGAATGAGGTTATTTGCCTAAGGCCGCAAGTCTTGCGGCCAATATAGAAGAGCGTTTCGCTATATCCCCGGTTATGATCGAGGGGCATGAAGGTATATTCGAGGTTCGCATAAACGGTGAAACGGTTTATACGAACCGCAGCGAGTGCAGCGTACTGCCGGGCGATGAAGAGATTTTCAGCAAAATCGAAAAACTTACGCCAACGGTACAAGTAAACAAAAAAGAACGGCCAGACCAGAAAGAGCCGGAACTACCGAATTTTTGCGAATTAAAAAAACCGGACGAAAAATAACTACTGCGCACCTGTGGAAGGCACTCCTGCAAAGGGCAATATCAGGTACTTTTGTGGTTAAGCTACTCTTGCGCTAAACTACCGGGTTACGCTTCGCTAACCCAACCTGCGTGCTGTCATGCTGAATTTAGTTCGGCATCTCGTATACTTAAACCCGCAGCCCGCCGTACAAGCCAGACCCTGAATCGAGTTCAGGGCGACAAACTAATGTTGGATTACGCTTCGCTAACCCAACCTGCAAATCTAAACGGTACTTTT
>JAJRYL010000134.1 GCA_024275855.1 Deltaproteobacteria bacterium | reverse complement strand
GGAGGATATCAACTACCTTGCCTGCGTAACCGGCAAGCCGGTTCATTCAGGCGGCGTGCGGGGGCGTGTCGAGGCAACGGGCCGTGGTGTGCAGTATGCGCTGAGAGAGTTTTTCCGCCACCCGGAGTGTATTAAAGAGGCCGGGTTCGAGGGTAGCATGGACGGTAAGCGGATGGTCGTACAGGGTTTCGGTAACGTTGGGTATAATGCCGCCAAGTTAATGCACAGCCAGGATGGTGTTAAGATAATTGCGGTTATCGAGTACAACGGCGGACTTTACAATGAAAACGGCATAGACCCGGTTAAGCTCTTCGATTATATTCAAGATGCCGGCGGTGTAGCGGGTTATCCTGACGCGGAGTTCCACGAAGACGCCAACAGGCTTCTTGAGATCGACTGCGACATACTTCTTCCGGCGGCTATAGAGTCCGTTATTACCGAAGAGAACGCCCCGCGCATAAAGGCCAAATTGATAGCAGAGGCCGCAAATGGCCCGGTTACCTACGAGGCCGACAGGATACTGCATGAGCGCGGCGTGGTGATTCTGCCCGATGCCTTTATGAACGCCGGCGGTGTTGCGGTCAGTTACTTCGAGTGGGTGCGTAACCTGAGCCACATGCGCTTTGGGCGCATGGAGCGCAGGAACGACGAAATGCGGGGAAGGTGTATAATAAAGGCTATGGAGGAGGTATCGGGGAAGTGCGCTCCTGACTGGGTGCTGCACGAGATAGCGAGGGGCCCGGATGAGCTTGACCTTGTAAACTCAGGGCTCGACGATACCATGCGCACGGCCTTTCAGCAGATATACGAGGTTAAGCAGAATAAAGAAAAGGTGGATGATTTTAGAACCGCCGCTTATTATATAGCTATTGAGAAGATAGCCAAGTCGTACATCGATATAGGTATCTATTAAGCAACCTCTGAACAATTTGTCCCTGAATGCTTCAGAGACGAAAAAGAAAAAGTCTGTTTTTCTTTTTCTCACCCAATCAAGAACTTACAGTTATTGATTGGGACGACACTTCCCTGTGTCAGGGGAGGGTCTGAATAAACCGGACCCTCCTTAATTGGTAACTGGTAATATTGCGAGCCGGATAAAATGAACAGCCTGGTTGAACTGCTTGGCGGTACTTCGCTTGTCTACCTCGGTTTTATCGCAAGCCTGATAGCGGGTGCCGCAACCGGTGTCGGTGCGTTGCCGGTTCTTTTTATGCGCAATATCTCGGTCCGGTTTCAAGACGGCATGCTCGGCTTCGGCGCCGGCGTTATGCTCGCCGCCACCTCCTTTTCGCTTATACTGCCGGGGTTGGACGCCGCGTACGGCACATACGAAAGTAAACCCGGAGCCGCCTTTATTATCGGCGCCGGTATGTTTATCGGCGCTTTTTTTCTATGGCTCAGCGACAAGTACTCTCCGCACGAGCATTTTATCTACGGGCCGGAAGGCGCGGACCCGAAAAATCTTAAACGGGTCTGGCTCTTTATAATAGCCATAACCCTTCACAATTTTCCGGAAGGGCTCGCCGTTGGCGTCGGTTCCGGCGATATCGCAAACGGAATTGCCCTTGCTACCGGCATAGGGTTGCAGAACATGCCGGAGGGGCTTGTGGTGGCTATAGCGCTTATAGGCGAACGGTATAGCGTTGGGCGCGCGTTGTTTATAGCCTTTGTAACAGGCCTTGTAGAGCCGGTAGGCGGCCTGATCGGCGCGGGTGTGGTCAACCTTGCTGCTCCGTTGCTACCGTGGGGGCTCGGTTTTGCAGCGGGCGCTATGCTTTTTGTGATAAGTGACGAGATTATTCCGGAGTCGCACCGCAAAGGTTTTGAGAAAGAGGCGACATTAGGTGTGATGATAGGTTTTGTGGTCATGATGTTTCTTGACGTTACTCTCGGTTAGCGGAAAAATCCGTTTTTTCCGGTTAGGTCAAGGGTGCAGGGGGAAGTTTTGGATAGAGTAGAGACAGTATATGTAATAGGGCACAAGAATCCGGATACCGATTCCTGTGTCTCTGCCGTGGCTTTGGCGGAGCTTAGAAGCGCCGAAGGCATGGAGGGCGTAATGGCGGCGCGTGCCGGAGATTTGAATCCGCAGACCGCCTTTATCTTCGACTATTTTAACGTAGACCCGCCAAAGTACCTGAGCAACGTCTACCCGCGCGCTAAAGATATTATGAACGTTGGGGTGGTCTCCGTATCGGGCGAGACCCCGTTGCACAAAGTTATGGAACTTATGCGCGAAGAGGGTGTGCGTTCTATTCCTGTGCTCGATTCCGGTTCCCGCCCCGTAGGAGTGCTTACTATAATGGACCTTGCCAACAGGTACATAGGGGTGATGGAGGCGGGCGGGTCGCGCGATGTAACGACTACTATGCCCAATATGGTAACTACTCTCGGGGCTACGGTGGTTCATGATTTTTTAGGTTCCGGCATACAGACACTCGGTGTCTATGTCGGGGCTATGCAGCGCGACTCTTTTGTCGAGATAATCGGTTTTCATAATCCTGCCGAGTGTATTGTGGTGGTAGGCGACAGAGAGAAGATACAGGTGTGCGCGATAGAGATGGGCGTTGCGCTTATTGTCGTTTCAGGAGGCTTCAAGCCCTCCGAAGAGGTGATAGGGCTTGCGCGCGAAAAGGGCGTAAGCGTTGTTGTATCGCCGCACGATACGGCTACCACCGCGTTGCTTCTGCGTTTTTCGACTCCCGCGTCTGCCCTTTGCGACGGTCACGTTGACTCCGTAACACCCGATACGCTTGTTGAAGACCTCCGCCACCAGGTTACTACCATAAGCGGCCTTGCGGTATTAGACTCCGATGGAGTAATGCAGGGCCTGATAACAAAGTCGTGCCTTTTAAAGAAACCGAGGGTCGGGCTTATACTTGTCGATCATAATGAATTCTCGCAGGCCGTAGCCGGAGCCGAGATGGTGGAGATTAAGGGTGTGGTCGATCATCACAGAATAGGCAACTTCCGGACCGCCTACGCCATACCCTTTATCTGCGACCCGGTCGGCTCTACCTCGACGCTCGTAGCGGAGCTGTACCGCGCGAGCGCTTTCGAGATGAAAAAAGAGACCGCCGGACTGCTCTTAGGAGGTGTGCTCTCGGATACGGTTATGCTCAAATCCCCGACCACGACCGATAGAGACGTGGCGATTATAAGGTGGCTTGAAGAGGTATCGGGGCTTGAGTACGTAACATTTGGCAGCGCTATCTTCTCAGCTACGTCGAGCATACGTAAAAGGGG
>JAJRYL010000133.1 GCA_024275855.1 Deltaproteobacteria bacterium | reverse complement strand
TTCGTCGTCCGTCGTTTGGGGTTGTTCGTGTATGCCCATCATCATGGGTATGGACGGGCCGAAGACGTCGGCGTCGAGTATGCCTACCTTAGAGCCCTCTTTTGCGAGCGATAGCGCGAGGTTTACGGCTACGGTCGATTTACCTACACCGCCCTTGCCGCTCGCAACGGCCACTATGTTCTTTATTCCCGGAATCGCTTTTTTATCCGGCAGGCCCTTTGCCTTTGGCACGTCCGCGCCCATGTCGATTATAACCGTGCCTATTTTATCTATCGACTCAACCGCGGCTCTCGCGCTCTCTTCAATCTCTTTTTTCAGCGGACAGGCGCTTGTGGTGAGTATAAGGCTGAAGCGCACGTTGTTCTCTTCGATAAGAATGTCGCGTATCATGCCAAGCGTTACAAGGTCTTTGTTCAGCTCGGGGTCCATTACTTTTGAAAGGGCTTCGAGCACCTGCGCTTCCGTTATCTTTGCCAAAGTATATTACCTCCGGGTATGGTCTGATTTTTTTTTGGTATCTTATGCTTTCTCGTTGATTTCGGCGAGCATAGCCTCAAGGTCGGCGCCGTCTCTGGCGGCGGCCTCTTCTATAGAGACTGCGCCGCCGCAGCACGAGTCTATGTTGAACTTGGTGAATACTCCTATGGTGTTCGGGTAGAGCTTAATGCAGTCGTTCACTATAACGTCTTTTGTAACCTTGCGCTCTGTCATATCGTTCACCCTGCTATCTGTTAGCGGCTTTATTCAAAGCCTGAAGTAAGGTCTCAAGCTCGACATTGTGCATCATCGAGCCGAAGGCGATATCTTCGTTATTTGAGCCCGGACAGTCGTGGCACGATTTGCCGAGGTATTTTTTAAATACCCCTACCGTGGCCGGATACTCTTTCATGACAGTGGCTATTACCATGTCGTCTGTAATTACGCTTTTAGTCATTTCTACCTGTTACTTTTTTGCCGCCGCCTTTGCCGGTGCGGGTTTAGGAGGGTCTACCGCGCGTATTGTTTTGAACATGTTGATAGCGAAGAAGAGCATGCTTAAGCCCTCTATCACCGAAAAGAGCAGGTGCGTAGGAGTTGAGTGCAACGCCCAGCCGAGCGCCATTCCGATAAGGCCGATATTCGCAAGCCATATATGGCCTACGGCGAGGCCGTTGCTCCAGAGCGGTTTGCCGGAAAAACGCGGCAGTATATGGTAGCCGACCCCGTAGATCATCATAGACATCCAGCCGAGAAGGTTTAAGTGGGTATGGATTTGAAGAAACGGATACCGCGGGCCGCCCGCGCTCATGTGAAGTCCTAAGAGCATGGCCAGAATGAAGTAGATAATGGCGCACTTGATAAAGTTTACTGTAATACGACTCATATTAAAAATCCTTTTCTATTGAACTTTAGGCTGTTAAGCGTAGTGAAGTTATGTCTGTTGAAACAGAAGGCCGTTATTTTTCAGTACGGTCGGGTTCTGTCGTCTCTGTTTTTAAAAGACGTTGTTAGCCGGTTTACCGGGTTTGGCGGAGCCGCCGGACTTAGGGCGAAGGAGTATCGGGGTCGGGCTGGCAGGCGTCTACCGGGCAGACCTCGGCGCAGGCGCCGCACTCCGTGCAGAGTTTCGGGTCTATTATATAAGGGTCGCCTTCGGAGATAGCCCCTTCCGGGCACTCCGGCATGCAGACCCCGCACGCCACGCAATCTTCGAGTATATAGAAGGACATAAAGCCCCTTTCTCCTCTTTTAAGTAGAAGCACTTCCGTTGCCGGAAGCCGTTTCCGGTAACGGTAAAAGGGGGAGGTATAGATATATGAACCTCTCTATGCGGCCCGTATGGAAACCCGCCCCCCCTGTTAGTCTGCCTTGAGCAGACCAACCCGTATTGTTGACTTAAAGCAAATCGTCCCGTAGGGTCGAGGTGGTTGTTTTAGCGTAAATTCCAGCAGACCAAAACCCGCTATGCCGACCTAACGGAAAACCGCCCGAACAACATCTGTTAGTCTGCCTTGAGCAGACCCGCCTGTATTTACTTTGAGCAAAACCGCCCCGTGTTGACTTAAAGCAAGTTGTCCCGTAGGGTCGAGGTGGTTGTTTAAAAAACTCTTTCCGGCCAGGCAGGCCGGAAAGAGCCGAAGGCCGGGGTTATACGGAAACAACCTCTTTAACTTCTGGCACCGCCTCTTTTATAGCCCGCTCAATACCCATGGCAAGGGTGATCTGCGCGCTCGGACATCCAGAGCATGCCCCCTCCATCTGTACCCTTACAAGACCCTTCTCTTCATCCACGTCAACTAAGGAGACGTCTCCTCCGTCCGCCTGTAGCGCGGGCCTTATTCCCTGTAGTGCCTCTTCAACTCTGTCTTTGAACATTAGTAAGCTCCTTGATGAAAGATAATTTTTTTATCTTCTTATTATATATTAAAATAGAGTACATGCAAGTTGTGTTTCAATGATTTCAATCAAGTAACAACTTAAGGGAAGCCCGGGCGCGGCGTATGGCTTGTTTTTTGCCGCTCTAACTGTTAAAAGATTTACTGTTATGAATATTTCACTAAATTCGATCAGAAAATCCCGGTCTTTATAAGGCTTCCGGCAAACCGATAAAAACTTACCGTTATGAATACTATTTGTGAAAAAAAGACGGACGTATCGAACACGACCGAAAAGAGGCTTATCTACGGCTGGCTGCTGCTCTCCGTCGTATCTCTCGGGTGCGCAGGTATGTTCGCTTTTCTGATCGCGCTTGCGAGAACCCCGTACGTGGGCGAGCTACTGCCGCTCGGACGCGACTACATTTACGTGGGGCTTGTAGGCCACGTTGTGTTGGCTTTTGTTATCTGGTTTCTCGCCTTCGAAGGTTTTCTTTTTGTCTATACCTCGACGCTCTGTACCGGACGCGCGCTTTTTTGCGCCACCTCCGGTTTTGTCGCGCTCGGCCTGTCGTCCGCTGGCGTGGCCCTTGTCGTGGTCTCGGCGGCCTTTGCGCTCGGGCCGGCCGTGCTGGCAAACTACGTACCCGTTTTGCAGAGCCCGGTCTTTTTTGCGGGTATGGGTCTCTTTGCGGCAGGTATGGTAATAACGGTTCTCAACTCTTTTGCCGGACTCTTGTTTAAAAAGCCGTTTGTTAGAGAGGGTGGAGCCGGGGTTGGCGGCAAAGAGATAAAAAAAGGTCTTCCCGTAGAGAGCTTCGCAATGGTGATTGGCGGCATAGGGGTGTTGGTGGCCGTTATCTGCTTCGCTCTTTCGGGTTACATGCAGTACAGCACGGGCAAGGTTGTTATCGATTACGAGCGGCTTTTCTGGGGCGGCGGGCACGTGCTTCAGTTTACGAATACCATAGCTATGGTAACGGCATGGCTGCTGCTTTCCGTAACCGCTATGCGCAGCGCCTTGTCGGTTGGCGTTGTGCCGGAGGAACACGAAGAGACGAACCTGCAAGAGGAATGCAGCGGCACGAAACCGTCACAGTTTTTAAAGCTTCTTTACGCCCTTTTTCTGCTGTCGATTCTTCCGTCGCCAATAATATATTACTTTTTCGATACCTCCTCTTCAGCGTATAAAGACAGCTTTACGTTGATGATGCAGTTCGGCCATGTGGTTTCGGTCGTACTCTTTATAGCTATTATCGGTTCCGGCATGTTAAGGGGGCGTGTCTGGAGGGGGCGGGGCCCGGCGTGGAGCGCGGCGCTGCTCTCTATGGGGCTGTTTGTCGTAGGCGGTATAATCGGCGCGCGTATCCGCGGAGTCAATACGATAATCCCGGCCCATTACCATTCGGTAATCGGCTCTATTACAATCTCTTTTATGGGTCTCTTTTTTGTGGTGGCGCCCCGTTTAGGCAGAAGGCTTTACAGTATACGGCTCGCCCGCATTACGCCTTACGTCTACTTTTTCGGTGTTCTGCTCTTTGCAACAGGGTTGTATGTGGCCGGTTCTCACGGTTCGGCGCGCAAGACCTACGGGGTTGAGCAGGACCTTGCCCATGCGGGCCGCTTAATAGGTATGGGCGTTATGGCCGTTGGCGGGCTTGTTTCCGTTGCCGGCGGCGTGCTCTTTGTGGTTAACGCGCTCGCGACCATGCTTGGCCGCAAAAGAGAGCGTTAGTGCTT
>JAJRYL010000132.1 GCA_024275855.1 Deltaproteobacteria bacterium | reverse complement strand
GTTCAGCGTGTCGTTATCGGACTTGAGGTTAACAAGAAGTATGTAGTTATTGAAAACTTCGGTTATAGCGCCGTAAGTTCCAAGTATAGCGTTCTGTACAGGAGAGATGGCTATTGAGATGAACTCTTTAACCACGAAGCCTCGCTCGGCCTCTCTGTCGTCGGTAAGAGCTAAGTGCAAAGAGAAGAGCAGTAGCAGGGTAGATACGATTATGACTCTGTACCTTCTCAGGTTCAGACCCGTTTTGCTCTTATCTATAAGGTTATTGTTAAGCACTCGTTATATACTTGTCCCAGGTATGATTTCTTTGCGGGTTTAGTTCGGTATGGTAACTTCCTTTATCAGCTTTATTTCATCGAGCACCTTGCCTGCGCCTTTTACCACGCAGGTTAGCGGGTCGTCTGCTATGGTAACCGGAAGCTGCGTCTCTTCTCTGATAATTATGTCGAGATTTTTTATAAGCGCGCCGCCGCCTGCAAGCACAATACCTTTGTCTACAAGGTCTGCTGCGAGTTCGGGCGGGGTTATCTCAAGTACGTGTTTTATAGCCTCGACAATGGCGTTTACAGGTTCGTTAAGGGCTTCGCGAATTTCACCCGCCTCTATCTCAAGCGTAGTCGGTATGCCTGTTATAAGGTTAGAGCCTTTTATAACAAAGGTTTTGTCCGCCTCTTGCGGCATAGGCAGGCCGAGCTCTTTCTTTATGGTTTCGGCAACGCCCGTTCCTATAGAGAGGTTGTACTTTCTTTTAATGTACTGAACGATCACCTCGTCGAGCTTGTCGCCCCCGACCCTGATGGATTTTGCCTGAACGATTCCGGCCAAAGAGATTACGGCTATCTCCGAGGTGCCTCCGCCTATATCGACTATCATGCTGCCCGACGGTTCCGTAATAGGAAGCCCCGCGCCGATAGCGGCAGCCATAGGCTCCTCTATAAGGTAGACCTCGGCGGCGCCGGCTGAGAAGGCGGACTCTTTTACCGCCCTTTTCTCTACCTGCGTTATGCCCGACGGCACCCCTATTATAACTCTTGGCCTTACAAGCAGCCGCCTGTTATGCACCTTGGTGATAAAGTACTTTAACATCTCTTCGGTAATCTCGAAGTCGGCGATTACACCGTCTTTAAGCGGCCTGATAGCGACAATGTTGCCGGGGGTCCTTCCGAGCATCGCCTTGGCCTCTTTGCCTACCGCGAGCACCCTTTTGCCCCTGCCGTCTTTTTTAACGGCGACAACGGAGGGCTCGTCAGAGACGATTCCCTTGCCTTTAACATATATGAGCGTACTTGCCGTGCCGAGGTCTATAGCGAGATCGTTTGAAAAGAATCCGAGTAATCGGTTGAACATATTAAGTTTTGTCCTCTGTTATAATCGATTGTTAGTGCCTGATTGGAGAGATGGTATCAGATAGAGATCTCTTTTGACAAGTGTAAAGTAGCATAAAAAAGTTGAATTAACATCTAAAATTCATTACCATAGTAGCCTTAAACGACAAATTCATTCTGTGACATTTGACACATATAGATTTTACTTGAAAAGGAGTTAGCATGCTCGAAGGAATTCGTAAAAGGACAAAATCTCTAACCGTGCTCTTTATCTTCGGAGCCATCATCCTTGTCTTTATCTTCTGGGGCGCGACTCCGGGCGGTAAAAAACTCGACGAAAGAGTTGTGGCCACCATTAACGGCGAACCGGTAATGCTCCAGGATTATCAGGAACTCTACCAGCGCCAGGTCGATTATTATAAAAATACGTTTAAGGGCGCCTTTACCGACGCTATGGCCAAGGAGATGAAGCTTAAGTATCTTACTATGGATATCTTAATCAACAGGGTCCTTGCGCTAAAGGCCGCCGGAGAGCTTGGTATAAAGGCTACGGTAGAAGAGGTTCAGGCCGAGATTGCCGCTATGCCCGCCTTTAAGGTCGACGGGCAGTTCAACCAGGAGCAGTACCTGAAGGTGCTTGCCGCGAACAGATTGAAACCGGGGCCTTTTGAAAAGACCGTTGGAGACGATATTGTTTCAGGACTGGTAAGGGACAGCATTACGTCGCGCGTAGTCGTAAGCGACGAAGAGGTAAAGAGCGCGTACCTGCATGAGTTTAGGAAAATAGACCTTAAGTTTGCCGGTTTCGATCCGCTTCGTTTTAAGGCGGGCACAGAGGTTACCGATGACGAGGCGCGTAAGTACCTTGAGTCGAACGCCGAAAAGTTCATGGTGCCGCTTATGGTAAAGGTCTTTTTCGCCCATGCCGATTACGGGGATATCAGGGACTCCGTAAAGATAGACAAGAGTGAACTGCTCGACTATTACGACAGGAATATTCAGCACTACCAGAAGCCTCCGGAGGTGAAGGCGCGCCATATACTTGTTCGTCCGGAGTACGACGCCGAAGATTCCGAGGCAGCTAAGGCTGCGGCTAAACGCAAGGCTGAAGGACTTTTAAAGAGACTTAAAAAGGGCGAGAATTTTAAGAGCCTCGCTATAAGGTATGCCGAAGACCCGGGCAGCGCCTCTAAGGGTGGCGAGCTTGGGTGGTTCGCCAGGGGCGTTATGGTAAAGGAGTTTGAGAATACGGCTTTTTCGCTCAATAAGAACGAGATAAGCGGGCTTGTAGAGACCCCTTTCGGCTTTCATATAATCCAGCTACTCGATAAGCACGATGCCGGGGTTAAAGAGCTTAAAGAGGTTGAGCCTGAAATAAGGGCCGAGCTTGTGCGCATGAAGGCCCGGTTAAAGTCGGACGAAATAGTTCGTGCGCTCGAAGAGCCGTTTATGAACGCGACGGACGAGGCGGCGCTGCGCGAGGCCGTCGCGGCGGACCCTCTTGTAAAGTGGGGTTCTACTCCGCTCTTTTCATCCAAAGGCTCCGCTGTTGAGCTGCTTGGCAGCGATGCGTTGAAGACAGTGGTCTTTACAATGAACAAGGACGAAGCCTCAAAGGCTATAGAGACGGATACGGGTATCTATATACTTAAGGTGCTCGACCGTGTCGAGCCGCATGTGCCGGAGTATCTTGAGATAAAGGACGCGGTTAGAGCCGCCGCCATAGAGTCCAAGGCGCGTTACGCCGCATCTTCTAAGGCCGAAGAATTTTTGAAAGAGGTTAAGGGCGGCAAGGATTTTGAATCGGTAAAGGTAGAAGGCATGTCGAAGGTTCAAAAGACCGGGCTTTTCGGTAAGAGCGCTCAGGTAGTGCCGGTAATCGGAGTCGAAATAAAAGATAACGCCGGGCTCTTTGCTATTGACCTCAAGTCTCCTCTTTACGGCAGTGTGCTTGAGGCAAAAGGAGTTTACTACGTGCTTGAACTCTCGGATTTAAAAGACCCTGATCTGGCGCGGCTCGAAGATGCGGAGTTTAACAGCAGAATGCGCTCCGCTCTGAAGTCTGAAAAAGACGATAAGGTTTTAGGCGAATGGCTCGACGGGCTGCGCAACGGCTCTGAAATTATCGTCTACGAAGAGCGTCTTTAAAACATAGCTTGGGCGTTGCGTTAATAATTACTTATACAATTTTCGCGTGTGTTGTTAGCAGCACCGCTTTAACAGGAGTTTTTTCAGGAGATAATAGATGCGCTTTTCAACCATGCTGCTTCCAACGTTAAAAGAGACACCGGCTGACGCCGACGTGATCAGCCAGAAACTGATGGTTCGCGCGGGCATGATCCGTAAGGTCGCCGCCGGAATTTACGACCTTCTGCCGCTTGGCCTGCGTGTTATACGCAAGGTAGAGCAGATAGTGCGCGAAGAGATGAACCGGTCGGGGGCGCAGGAAATTCTTATGCCCTCTGTGCTTCCGGCTGAACTCTGGAGCGAGAGCGGAAGGTGGGAAGAGTACGGATCCGAACTTCTGAGACTAAAAGACAGGCACGGACGCGACTTCTGTCTCGGCCCCACGCACGAAGAGGCGGTTACCGATATAGTTCGCCGCGATGTCAGCTCCTACAAGAGCCTTCCTCTGAACCTCTACCAGATTCAGGCCAAGTTTCGTGACGAGATACGCCCGCGGTTCGGCCTTATGCGCGGCAGAGAGTTTATCATGAAGGACGCTTACTCTTTTCACGCTACGGACGAGAGCGCGGACGAAGAGTATCGGAAGATGCACGATACGTATGTAAGAATATTCGAGCGCTGCGGCCTTTTATTTAAGGCCGTTGAGGCCGATGCCGGTAATATAGGCGGCAACTTCTCTAACGAGTTTATGGTTATGGCCGACACGGGCGAGGACGCCATAGCAAGTTGCGATAAATGCAAGTATGCCGCCAATATCGAGCGTGCCGAAATACGGCCTTACGTGGCTAAAGAGCATGCCGACGGTTCGGCAGACGGTGCTGTAGCGGCCGGTGCCGGAAACCCGCTTGAGTCCGTAACCACACCGGGTCAAAAGAGCGTTGAGGAGGTAAGCGCGTTTCTTTGCGTCGAGCCGAACATGCTTATAAAGACGCTGATCTATAAGACGGAGATTGGTATTATAGCCGCGCTTGTCAGGGGAGACGCTGAACTGAACGAGATAAAGCTTAAAAGGGCTGTGGGCTGCGAAGAGGTAGAGCTTGCCGACGACGAGACCGTTATAGAGACCACCGGGGCGCCGGTCGGTTTTGCCGGCCCCATAGGGCTTAAGGTTAAAATTTATGCCGATTACGGCCTGCGCGACATGGTCGATTCTATTACAGGCGCAAACAAGGCCGACACCCATTTGCGAAACGTAAATCAGGGCAGAGACTTCAACGCCCTGTACGCTGACTTAAGAACCGTGATGGAGGGCGACGGTTGTCCGCGTTGCTCCGGTACGCTTAACGTAACACGCGGTATAGAGGTTGGCCATATATTCAAACTCGGAACAAAGTACTCGGTCTCTATGGGGGCCGATTTCCTTGATGAAAACGGTAAAAAACAGCCGATGATAATGGGCTGTTACGGTATCGGTATAGGCAGGGTGGCGGCGGCAGCTATCGAGCAGAATCACGACGAGTTCGGAATAGTATGGCCCGCTCCGCTCGCTCCGTTCGATGTCGAGATAATAGCGATAAAGGTCTCAGACGTTGAGGTGAGAAAGGCCGCGTTTGAGCTTTATACGGAACTTACCGGGGCCGGACTCGACGTTCTCATCGACGACCGTAATGAAAGGCCGGGCGTTAAGTTTAAAGACGCCGACTTAATAGGCATACCGCTTCGTATTACCGTCGGGGAAAGAAACCTTAAAGACGGCAAACTCGAATTTAAAGAGAGGCGCAGCGGTGAGGTTTTACTGGTCGATCTTGACGACGCCGTTGCCACGGTTCTTAAAAGTGTAAAGGGGGAGCCGGGCATGTAACCGGGGCCCCTTCCATTTACATGGTACTGTTAACCGTTGCCCCTGATTTTTTTATGGGCTGCCGTTTGAATTAACGGCGGCCCTTTCAATATCTTGCGTCTGCTATTTTATCAGATATACTTGATGTGAATATAAAATTTCTCTATTGCTTGCCGAGCGAACCGGCATTTTGCAACCTGTATACCGGGTATACTCTTTTTGCAATACGCAGGTTCACCTATAACGATAAGAACTGTAAATGCGAATACTCATAG
>JAJRYL010000131.1 GCA_024275855.1 Deltaproteobacteria bacterium | reverse complement strand
GACGCTTATGCCTGCGTCGATTGCGGCCTCGGCAACGGTCTTTATAATACGGAGCACCGCCGGGTGAAACGGTTCGTACAGGTAGGCTACATGCTCGTTAACACGGTCTATCGCCAAAGTATACTGCAACAGGTCGTTGGTACCTATTGAAAGAAAGTCCACCTCTTTCGCTATCAGATCCGTAATAACCGCAGCCGACGGAATCTCAATCATCACGCCAAGCTCTACGTCGCGGTCAAACTGCTTACCTTCGTTTACAAGCTCCTGCTTGCACTCCTCTATAAGCGCCTTGGCGTGGCGAATCTCTTCGACGCCGGAGATCATCGGCAGCAGAATCTGCACCGGCCCCTTTGCGCTCGCGCGCAGAATGCCTCTTAGCTGAACCTTGAAGATGTCCCTGTTCTTTAAACAGAAGCGGATAGCCCTAAGGCCGAGCGCGGGGTTTATCTCATCGGAGACCTCCATGCTCGGCAGCAGTTTATCGCCCCCGACGTCAAGCGTGCGTATAACGACGGGGCGCGGAGCCATACGCCGTATAATGGTCTCGTACGCCTCAAGATGCTCCTCTTCGGTCGGCAGGTTTTTTCTGTTAAGATAAAGAAACTCCGTCCTGTATAGCCCTATTCCCTCGGCCCCGTTCTTTAAAAGAGAGTCTATCTCTTCTACTATTTCCAGGTTGCCCATAAGGGTGATCCGCTCGCCGTCCGTGGTCTCGCTCGGCATGTCTTTATAGTGGAAGAGCGACCTGCCGTAATTTTCGTACCTCTCCTTGCGCTTTTTATAGACGTTTACCACCGACTTGGACGGGTTTATAATTACCGTACCCGTGGTGCCGTCTATGATAACCATATCTCCGGTCTCTACGTTATGGGTAATCGTCTCAAGGCCGACTACAGCCGGAATTTCAAGGGCACGCGCCATAATAGCGGTATGCGACGTCTTGGCGCCGGCGTCGGTTAAGAAACCGAGCACAGTGCCTTTTACCATTTTAGCGGTCTCGGCGGGCGACAGGTCGTGGGAGACGACAACGGCAGGACTGCGCAGGTCCGAAAGAGACTCTTTTTTGCGCCCGGTAAGGTTTATAAGAACCATCTCCACGAGATGCTCAATATCGGAACTGCGCTGCCTGAGGTACTCGTCGTCTATATTGTTGAAGAAGTCTAAGAGCCCCTCCATAACTTTTTTAAGCGCCCACTCGGCATTAACACGCTCTTTGCGAATAATCTCAATGGTATCGCCTGTAATCATGTGGTCTCTGAGTATAAGCAGATGGGCGTCGATAATACGGATATGCTCCTGCCCTCGGCCATCGGCCTCCATCTTCGCCTTTACCGCCTTAAGCTCATCAGCCGACATTTCTATCGCGCGCTCAAAGCGGGCCACCTCGTGGTCTGTCTCCGAGTCTTCGAGGAAACAGCGGTGCGCAAGGTCTATACCCATAGACTTAAGGACAAAGGCGCGCCCTATCGTAACCCCGGAGGAGACCCCGATACCCTTCATAAGCGCAACCTGTTTTCCGATTTTACCCATTTCTACTCACCCTCTTCAAACTTATCGTCTATCAGCGCCCCAAGCGCTTTAACGGCATCTTCGGCCTCGGCCCCGGAGGCCTTTAAAGTTACCTCTGAGCCTTTTGGCGCGGCAAGTATCAAAATACCCATAATGGACTTGCCGTTCACCTCCTGGTCGTCCTTGCAGACCGTTATGTCGGCGTCGAACTTACTGGCAAGCTGTACGAATAATGAGGCGGCACGGGCGTGAAGCCCAAGCTTGTTCTGAATCTGAAACGTCTTTACAATATCGTCTGCCATCTTTTTACACCCTATAATTTAATAACAGAAAGTGTTCAATAATAGTAATCAACAGATACCGCTACCGTACGGACGGTATCAACCGGGAGAGTAAGGCAGGCTCGCCGAAGTCGGTACGTCTCGAATTTCTATAGCCACGCCTTTGCCCGCTAATTTAGAGAGCAGGGCCTCGTCTTTATTATCCACGGTAACCGATGGCGTCAACATACGCCCACCGTTCTCGTGATGAAGGTTGCCGAGGTTAAGGGCCTTGAAATGAATGCCCTGCTCAAAGAGCCTGAACGCGTCGTGAAGATTGCCGACTACGAGAATAACCTGCTCGTCGCTATACGAACCCGCAAGCAGCACCTCTACCGCGTCTTCCACATTCAGCACCTTTACGCCAAGCCCGCCCTGCGTGCACGACATTAAAATTTCTTTCAGCAACTCGTCCGAGGCCGCGGCGTCTGAGGCCACAATAAGCATATCCGCGCTACAGTAAGGCACCCATGCGCATATTATCTGTCCATGCAGCAGCCTGTCGTCTACCCTAACAAGATTTATCATTACACTCGGATTTATTTGAATTAACGGAGCCGATAGCCGCCAGCTACTTCTCCTTCTCTTCTCTCTTCTCTTTAAGTATATCACCGGCAAGCACTATCGATTCTCTGCCGTACTCCTTCAGCATACCGGCAAGCTCTGTCAGGGGTTTGTCTGTTCTGTTGCCGAAAAACTTTATAAGCACAGGAAGGTTCACCCCCGTTATTACCTCTATATTACCATTATTGAGCATAGAAAGAGCGATGTTAGACGGCGTGCCGCCGAACATGTCGGTAAATATTATAACACCGGCGGCGCTGTCCACCTCGGCAGTGGCGCTGGTCAATACGTCTCTGATCTCTTCGGTATTGTCGGCCTTCTCAACAGGAACGATCCTGACGCCTTCAATATGGCCGGTGATGCTCTCTGCGGTCTTTAACAATGCAGAGGCGAGTTCGCCATGAGTTATTATTACAGCCCCTATCATATAAAATATCTCTCCCGTCTATTTTATTCTACCTGTTTATATCCCTGTGCCGTCCCTTAACCACGGTACCGTCAACCATGAGCTTTTGAACAAGCCGGTCGGCCATTACAACCGAGCGGTGCCTGCCTCCGGTGCAGCCTATAGCAATAGTCAGGTAGGACTTTCCCTCCCGCCTGTAAAGCGGTATAAGGTACGAGAGCAGGCCGGTGAGCCGGTCGATAAACTCCGTGCTTTCCGGAAGGGCAAGCACAAAATCTATTACGCCCCGGTCTTTTCCGCTCTTCTCCCTCAGTCCTTCGACAAAGTAAGGGTTGGTCAAAAAGCGCGCGTCGAAGAGCAGGTCGGCGTCTACCGGCACGCCGTGGCGAAACCCGAAAGACTGCACGTTTACGTTCATGCCACCGGCGGCTATCGGGCCGGTAAAGCGGGACTGGATATACTCCCTCAACTGATGAACGTTTAACCCCGTAGTCTCTACCGTTCTGTCCGCGTAAGATAAGATGGTAGAGAGGAGCTTACGCTCCTTCATTATGCCTTCCAAAGGACTGTCCGAGTCGAAGAGCGGGTGGCGGCGGCGGGTCTCGGAGAACCTGCGCACCAATGCGTCGTTGGAGGCGTCGAGGTAGAGTATATCTACCTTGTACCCAGCTTCGTTCAGCCCGTTGTATATATCGCCAAACCCGCGTAAAAACTGCTTCTCCCTCGCGTCCACCACAACGCCTACGCGGGTAGACGGCTCAGTCTCCTCTATTGTCTTCAGCAGAGAAGGCAGCATCGGCAACGGTATGTTATCGACACAATAGAAACCTATATCCGCAAGGGCCTTTACCGCCGTTCTTTTGCCTGCTCCCGACGGCCCGCTTACGATTACAAGCCCCATTCGACTCATGCGTTATTATTCCTGTTGGCGTTCATAGCGTTATTCAGATTAAACAAAAGTTCACGCCCCGGCACCTGTCCCATAATCTTCAGTATCTGGTTTCTCGCCGCAACCTCTACTATAGTGGCTATACTTCTGCCGGGACTTACCGGTACCTTCATATACGGCAGGTCTACACCTAAAATATCGTACGTATTCTCCTCGAAACCGAGCCGCTCGTACTCCGCGTCCGGTTCCCACTTGACAAGATCGATGACTATATCCATCTGCTTGCGCTCCCGTATCGCGGTAATGCCGTAAAGGTCTTTTATATTGACTATGCCGAGGCCGCGTATCTCTATATGATACTTGACAACGTCGGAGGCCATTCCAAAAAGCGTCTTTGGGGGCAGCCGTTTTATTACAACGGCATCGTCGGAAACAAGGCGGTAACCGGCCACAACAAGGTCGAGCGCGCACTCGCTTTTACCTATTCCGGAATCGCCTAAAATAAGAACGCCGACACCGAGCACGTCGGCCAATACGCCGTGTATGGTAACCGTAGGGGCAAGCACGTCGTTTAAGTAAGTGGTAAACCCTTCAATCAGCACAGAGGTAGTCAGTGCCGTAACAAAGAGCGGTATCTCGGTAGCTTCGCAAAAATCGACTAAAGGGGCGGGAACATCGAGGCTGCGGGTTACGATTATAGCCGGGTAACGGGTCTCGGTAAGCAGCGTCATAGCGGCTTTCAGCTTCTCGGACGTAAGGCTTAAAAGGTAACCGACCTCGGCGCTGCCAAATATCTGTATACGGTCCGAGTGTAGTTCATCAAGCAGCCCAGTCAGCAGAAGGCCGGGCTTTTGAATATGCGGCGTAGTCAGCTTGCGCTTCAAACCCGCCTTGCCCACCTTTAGCTTTAGCTTGAACTTGTCGCACTGCTCCGGCGCGAAAACTTCCTCTAAGAGCATATCCATAAAAACGTCTTCTTTCAAAAACATTAGGGTGACCCCGCGCCAGACATAAACAGGGGGAATGAAAAAGTTGCCGCGTTAATGGAACCCGTACTGGATATCGGACTCCATTATAAGCCTGAATATCTCGGTCGAGCTCTCAAGCGACATCAGCTTCTCTCTAAAGTCGGTGCTCTTTAGCAGCCTTGAAATACTCGCGAGCAACTTAAGATGGGCCGCAGCCGAGTTTTCGGGAGCGACTATCAGAAAGAAGAGGTGTACGGGCTGCGAGTCCATAGAATCGTACTCGACCCCGTTATTCGACCTGCCGAAGCAGACCGTTACCCTGTCTACACACTTTAGCTTACCGTGCGGTATAGCCACGCCGTGCCCTATGCCGGTAGTACCAAGTGCTTCGCGTTTTAAGAGCGCGGCATACGCCTCGTCCCTATCGAGCTCTTCGATATTCTCGCACAAAAACGTAACCATCTCGCCAAGAAGCTCCTTCTTCTCCTTCGACTTAAGGTTAAGCATTATGTGCTCTTTTCTAAGTACGTCTGCAAGCCTCATCACTGTTCCCCTGAAAGCGAAAAGATTACCGGTAACCCGGCCCACACTACATGTACCGGGTCATCCACCCAATCACGCTAAAAAAAAGAGGCAGACCTAAATCTACTCTTCAACCTCGTCCGCGCTGTCGTACCTGATCGAGGAGGCTTTATCGTGACTTTTATGATCTTTGAGCCGCTCTTTGTGCTTTCGCACCTGCGTCTCTATCTTGGTTGCCGCAAGGTCGATAGCGGAGTACATGTCCTGGGTAGACTCCTGCGCCTTTAAAGAAACGCCGCCGGCTACTACCGTCACGTCGGCGATATGCCTGATCTTCTCGACGGACAGAACCCAGTGAATCTCAATAGGCTCCACAAGGTAGGTCTTAAGCCTTTCGGACTTCTCATCGGCATGTTCTTTCAATGCGTCGGACGCATCGAGGTGTCTAAAAGTTACTGTAATGTGCATGTACTATTCCTCCGATCTAAATCTTATATTTTTGTTACCGCTATTCTCTATCACTCTCTATACTTATTATACCTCTACAGTGCGTATACCGCACCCCCCGCAACCGCGCGCGAAGGTCAGTACATAACCTTTCTTTTGCTCGACGACAGATACCCCAGCGTCTCCCTGTACTTGGTTGCCGTTCTGCGGGCAAGAACTATACCGGACTCTTTTAACCTGTTCACTATCTGCTGGTCGCTAAGCGGCTTTTTAGAGTTCTCGTTCTCTATCAGCTCTTTGATCTTGTTTCTTATATACTCCGCCGTCAAATCAGCGCCCTCGCCGTTCGAGATGGCGTTGGAAAAGAAGTACTTCAGCTCGAAGATACCGCGCGGCGTCTGTACGTACTTGTTGGTGGTAACCCTGCTTACCGTCGATTCGTGAACCCCCACAACCTCTGCCACGTCTTTCAGTATAAGCGGCTTCAGGTACTTCAACCCCTTGTCAAGAAACTCTCTTTGAAAGACCACGATAGACTCCATGACCTTGAAGATCGTCCGGTGGCGTTGATGCACGCTTTTAATCAGCCAGAGCGCGCTCTTCAACCTCTCCTGAAGATACTCCTTGGCGGCGTCCGAGACCGCGCCGTCCGACTTTAACATCTCGCGATAGAGCCTGTTGAGCTTCAGCTTCGGCATGCCGTCTTCGTTCTGAGTAATAACATATTCGTCGCCAACCTTGTTGACAAAAATATCGGGTATTACTACACGGGCGGAGTCCGTGCCGAAACCGGCGCCGGGAGTAGGGTTGAGACACCTGTTTATCATAGCGGACGCTTCGCAGACCTCTTTAAACGTAACCCCGAGCGCGCGCGCTATAAACTTATAATTTCTCGACGCGAGCTTCTCAAGATGATTACACACTATCTCCTCGACCACGGTATCGCGCACCGGCCAAAGCAGCGCCTGAGTCAACAGGCACTCTCGAACGGTACGGGCCCCTACCCCTACGGGGTCGAGTTTCTGAACGGTGGCAAGCACGCTCTAAGCGGTCGTGGCACTTACTCCCGTTAAACGAACTATCTCTTCGAGTACCGCGGCCTCGTACTCATCATCTTTAAGATCGCCCCGGTCGAGCAGCCTCAGGTAACCGTCATCTCCTATGTTGCCTATTATAAACTCGCCCAGGCGGGCTTCATCTTCCGTAAGGCCGCTTAAACTGAGCTGCCACAACAGATGGTCGCCAAGCCCTTCGGCAGGCCCGGAGAGGTTGGCTATAAAATCGGTGTCGTCCGGGCGGTCGGCGAAGTTGGTACGCCGTGCCCCGTAATCGCTCTGCTCCTCAAGGCACGCCTGCCAGTCTATCTCTTCAGTCGGCTTCGGCTTCTCCTCTTCTACCCTTACCCCTTCGTTCGTTCCCGCCTCTATGGTATCGTCAAGCACGGGATTTATCTCAATCTCTTCACGCACCATATCAACGAGTTCGAGCCGTGAGAGCTGCAAAAGCTTAATAGCAAGCTGCAACTGCGGAGTCATAACAAGGCTCTGGGTCAGTTTCAACTGCTGTTTAAGTTCAAGTGCCATACATACAACCGTAACCTTTAAGCCGGAGCTTATCTTTAAAGCTTGAAACGCTCGCCAAGATAGACTTCCCTGACGCGTTTCGAGTCTATAATATCCACCGACATCCTCTTTTTAAAGCTTGAAACGCTCGCCGAGATAGACCTCTCTGACACGTTTCGAATCTATAATATCCGCCGGAGTACCGGACTTTAACAACTTTCCGTTATCTATAATGTAGGCGTGGTCGCAGATTCCGAGCGTCGCCCCTACATTATGGTCCGTTACGAGTATACCGATGCCCTTATCTTTCAGTTCGAGCATAATATCTTGAATCTCTCCGACGGCAATCGGGTCTATGCCCGAAAAAGGCTCGTCTAAAAGCAGAAAAGAGGGTGCGTTGACAAGGGCGCGGGCTATCTCCACCCTGCGCCTCTCTCCACCGGAGAGCCTCATCGCCTCTGTGCGCGCGAGGTGGCGTATGCCAAGCTCTTCAAGAAGCTCTTCAGAACGCCTCTTAATCTCTTCCTGCGGGATATCCATAAACTCAAGTATCGCCATAACGTTCTGCTCAACGGTCATCTTTCTAAAGACCGAAGGCTCCTGAGCCAGATACCCTATGCCCAACCGCGCGCGTTCGTACATCGCCTTGCGGCTTATATCTTCCTCGCCTATCAGCACAGAACCGGAGTCCGGCGCTATAAGACCGACTATCATATAGAAAGTGGTGGTCTTTCCGGCGCCGTTGGGGCCGAGCAGACCGACTATCTGTCCGGGCTTCACGCGCATAGAAACACCGTCCACTACCTTGCGCTTACCGAAGGACTTGGCCAGCCCATCTACAACGAGACTCTCCATCCATTTCCTTCCCGTCTTCTTTTTTTCCAACTCCGGGCGTTTCGTCCTTACAGCTCTTTTCGGGCTGGATAAAGGCCCTTACCCTTTTGCCCTTGCCGCCGTCAACCACGGCCCTGTCTTCATCTAAAAAGACCTCTATGCGCTCGCCCCTCAGCGTGTCTCCGCACTCGACAATAACTGCGGAGCCGGTAAGCAGCAACTTTGAGTCGGACTTGATATATTCGGCCCTGTCCGAACCCGCTACCTTGGAGCCGTGAATTATTCTTACATTGCCCGTCGCGACTATCTTATCGACCTCGGCGCCTTTACCGTAACCGATAAAAAGCTCGTCGGAGCAGAGCAGAAACTTCTCTTCGGCTATAACGTTGCCTCTGAAGAGCACAATGCCTTTATTATTATCCGCCTCAAGCGAATCGGAGGTAATAACGAGCGGAACCTTTTTTTCGGCTTTGCCGGGCTTTTTTACTTTCGATGCCGCCGCTTTTGAGCCGACCCCTTTGGGAGCCTCAACTTCAGTAGCCGCCGCTTTTGAGCCG
>JAJRYL010000130.1 GCA_024275855.1 Deltaproteobacteria bacterium | reverse complement strand
TAGGTATAGTTTTACCGTTTGGCTATTCTGTCCCATGCCGATATTTCAGGTGCTGAAAAGCACCTTTGGTAAGCGCTTGCGGGAAAAGAGCCAAATAGGCTTTTACGTACCGGGGATAGCTCTGCCTCAGGCTACTGCGTAAGGCGATTTTTGCGACAGCACCGGGTCTGTTTGTGAGTATCTGCGGAAAAAGAAACGGGTTGGCTTTACGTGCCTGTTATACGCTACCGCGCGCCGCGACCTGCGGTGGGCGTTTTTTTCGATAGCACCGGGGCTGTGGTGAGTACCTGCGGAAAAAGAAACAGGTCGGCTTTACGTACCTGATATACGTTGTCGCGCGCCGCGACCCTACTTCTTCCGGCTTTCAAAGAAGCGGCTCACCCGTCTAATGACAAAACCGGTTGCCATGAACGAAAGTATCAGCACCACTATAGGGTCTGAAAGCCACTCCATAAGCCGGTTATATAAGTCTGCCGAGTCCGGTTGCATATAAAGTACCTACGCTCTCTGTTTATTCGTATAAAGGTTCCGCTGACGGGCTAAATGCGTGACGGAACGGTTTTTCTGCGCTATTTGTCCTACATTTATACACTTTTAGGGTCTAAATGTCAAAGTCCGCTATTGCGGCTTCCTTATAGATATGTTCAGGCATGAACTTCGATCAGTAGTTACAGAGTTGATTTGTGACATCATAAATGGTAATTTCAATCATTCCCGGTGCGTGCTGCTTTTAGTTTTTTCCGCCGACCGCCAACAAAACAGATTACTTAATGAAAAAGATAAATTTTAACGACTCTCCTGACTTTACGGTAGGAATAGAGCTTGAAGTTCAGCTTGTAGACGCTAAAAGCTCTGCGCTTGTGCCCCGTTGCTCAGAGGTACTCGGTTCTCTCGACTCTTATACTGAGTTTGTAAAGCACGAGCTGATGGGTTCTAATATCGAGGTCGTAAGCGCCAAGTCCGACTCCGTTATAGAGGCCGGAAAAGACCTTAAGAGCAAGCTTGCCGCCGTAATCAAGGCCGCGGCAAAGCACGATACGCGCCTGTGCCTCTCCTCTACCCACCCGTTCTCTTTATGGAAAGAGCAGCGGGTAACGGACTCTGTCAGATACCGCGAACTGCTCGATAAATTGCAGATGGTAGGGCGCAGGTTCAACATATTCGGCCTCCATGTCCATGTCGGCATAAATAACGCGGAAAAGTGCATATACGTAATGAACCGCATGCTCTACTACCTGCCGCATCTGCTCGCCGTATCGGCCAATTCGCCCTTCTGGCAGGGTGAGGACACCGGGTTAAGGTCGTACAGAACGAAGGTTTTCGAAACCCTGCCGACCGCCGGGCTGCCGTTCTACTTTAAAGACTGGTCTGATTATACCAACGTGGTCGAACGTTATATCGATACCGGCGTTATTAAGACTATTCGGGAATTATGGTGGGACATAAGGCCGCATCCGGACTTTGGTACCGTAGAGGTTCGTGTTTGCGATATTCCGTCGAGCCTTAAGGACGTGCTCGCCATAGCCGCGCTTATTCAGTCGATTGTAAAGAAGTTAAGCGACGAGTTCGACGCTAATGTACCGTTTGAGCGGCCCCACTCTTTTGTTATCAGAGAGAATAAGTGGCGTGCCTGCAGATACGGAATCGAGGGGGCTTTTCTCGCAAAAGAGGGCGGCTCGGTTATCGGCGCGAAGGAGGCAATCGGTTTTGTGGTAGATACGGTGGCCCGGGGCGCCAAAGAGATAGGCGCGCATAAACCACTTTCGGGAATAGCCGATATACTTGAGTATGGTACTGGTGCCCAGAGGCAACTCGGGGTGTTTAAAGAGACAGGCAGTTTAAGCTCTGTTGTTACCGATATAAGCGACAGGCTGGAGGTTGAGGTAGGTGGTTAAGAGATGAAAGGCATTGTAGCGGCAGGACACGATTTGACGGCGCGCGCCGGAGCCGAGATATTGAGAGAGGGTGGAAACGCCTTTGACGCCGCGGTTGCCGCCGCGTTCGCCTCTTTTGTTACGGAGAGCGCGCTTACGAGCGCCGCCGGAGGCGGTTTTTTAATGGCCTACCCGAAGGGGGAGAGCACGGCGCGGTTTTACGACTTTTTTACAGATGTGCCGGGCAGGGGGCGTACCGGCGGAACCGACGGCATGAACTTCTACTCTGTTCACGTAAACTTCGGCGGAATGTTGCAGGAGCTTCACATCGGCGAGGGTGCCGCGGCAGTGCCGGGCAATATGGCCGGGCTCGCCACTGTCTATAAAAACCACTGTACGCTGCCTTTAAAAGAGCTGCTTACCCCTGCCATTGAATATGCCCGCGACGGCATAAAACTCACGGCGTGCCAGGCTTCGTTCAATACTATGCTATCGCCGGTGCTTACCGCCTCGGAAGAGGCGCGCAGGATCTACGCTCCAAACGGGCGTGAGCTTGTCGAGGGAGATCTGCTTGTAAACAGGCAGATGGCCGAGACCTTCGACTACCTCGCGAGAGATGGCTTATGTAAGTTTTACGAAGGGGAGCTTGCTGAAAGAATACTCGAAGGTTTTGGTGCCCGCGGACTCTTTACCGCTGAGGATTTAGCCGCCTACAGGGTAGTGGAGCGCAGGCCGTTGCGGCTCGATTATCGTGGGCGCACGGTCTACACCAACCCGCCTCCGTCTTCGGGTGGTACGCTTATAGCCTTTGCGCTTAAACTCATCGAGCGCTTCGACCTGTCGAACTTTACCCATAACGGGTATGAACATCTCAGGCTTTTAGAGCACGTTATGAGGGCTACTAACCTTGTAAGAAGAGAAGAGTTCGACGCAAGGGTATATGAAGAGAATATAGCCGGGCGGATACTCTCTAAAGAGACGATAGAGAGGTACAGGGTTATGGTAGAGGCATGGGAGGCTGGAGAGGATGTCGCCGATGAGCCTCTTGTGCCGGCTCTCGGGCCGGGTTCGGGTAATACCACGCAGATAAGCGTGCTTGATAAAGATGGCAACGCCGCGACCATAACCACATCTACAGGTATTGGCTGCGGTTACATGATTCCGGCGACGGGTATAATGATGAACAGCATGTGCGGAGAGGACGATTTGAACCCGGACGGTTTTCACTTAACCCCGGCAGGGGTGCGCATGCGTTCAATGATGTCTCCGACTATGGTCATGGATGGCGGCGTTCCCGTGGTAGCGCTCGGCAGCGGCGGGTCCAAGCGCATACGCGACGCTATCTTTCAGGTAATCTTAAATCTTATGGACTTTAAGCTTCCGGTCGAGGAGGCGGTTAACCGCTCCCGTGTCCATTACGATAACGGTACTTTTCAGGTTGAGACAGGTGTAAGCCAGAAGGTGCTTGACGAACTTATTTTAAACGGAGTGGATATTAACAGGTGGAGCACCAGGCATATGTACTTTGGCGGGGTTCATACCGTAAGCTTCGAGTCCGGCGTTATAGACGGTGCCGGAGATATCCGCCGTGGCGGAGCGGTGCATAGCTGCGGCGCGCGATAGGGCCGTAAGAACGGTTAAGCCGGTAAAAAGGAAGAGTGAGGTAGAATGAGTATAACCCCTGTAACCATAGAAGAGATAAAAGAGGCGGCAACCTCTATTCATGCCCGGATGGTAAAGTTCCGGCGTGACCTTCACGCCCACCCCGAACTCTCCGCCGAAGAAGAGAAGACATCGGCTTTTGTCGCCGGGGTTCTGGAAGATAACGATATAGAGGTACAGACGGGCGTTGGCGGTTACGGCGTTGTCGGAATAGTTCGGGGCGCGCGCCCCGGACGTACAATCGCCTTCAGGGGGGATATGGACGCACTGCCTATTCAGGACATGAAGCAGGTAGAGTACGCCTCTAAGGTAAAGGGCGTTATGCATGCCTGCGGTCACGACGCCCATACAACCATGCTGCTCGGTACCGCCATTGTGCTCAACTCTTTTAAAGAGAGGATTTCGGGCGCGGTAAAGCTGATTTTCCAGCCCTCCGAAGAGCGCGCGCTTACGGGTGCGAAGATGATGATTGCAGAAGGAGCGCTCGAAGACCCCGTTCCGTCCTGTATAGTCGCGCTGCACTGTTTTCCTGAAATGGAGGTAGGTACGATTGCGCACAGGCCGGGAATAATGAGCGCGTCGAGCGATAGCTTTAAAATAGTCGTTAAGGGGCGCTCCGGCCACGCCTCAAGGCCGCACCAGTGCGTAGACGCGGTGCTGCTTGCCGCGCTTGTGGTGAACGCTATACACCATATTGTCAGCAGGCGCACAAACCCGCTCTGCCACGCCGTTATCTCTATAGGCACTATAGAGGGCGGCATGGCGCCAAATATTATCGCCGACAATGTTGAGATGCGCGGCACGGTGCGCGCGCTCGACCCGGGGGCGAGAAAGAAGATTCACGCCCTTGTAGAGGAGACGATAAAGGGCGTTACAGAGGGCATGGGCGGCGGTTACGAGCTTGAGTACAACTTTGGTACTCCGCCGGTTGTGAACAGTAAAAAGGTAGACGCTTTTGTGGCCGACTGCGCCAGAGACCTGCTTGGCGGCCATAACGTCGTAGAGCTTGCCGAGGCGTTGATGGGCGCTGAAGACTTCGCCTATTTTGCTGAAAAAGTTCCGGGTACGCTTATAAGGCTCGGTACGGGAAATAGGGATAAAGGCATAACCTCGCATCTGCATAACTCTACGTTCGATATAGATGAAGACGCTCTTAACGTCGGCGCGCAACTGCTCTCGTGGACGGCAGCCAAGTTTCTGTCTAAGGTGTAGTTTCTCTTTTTCAGAAGTTTAGGGCCTG
>JAJRYL010000006.1 GCA_024275855.1 Deltaproteobacteria bacterium | reverse complement strand
TTTCGGGCGATCATAACGCTTCTTGGCGATACGCCGCCGATACCGAGGCGCGAGGTAATCTCAATCCTTCAGAAGTTAACCGGGGTTGAGACGGGCATATTCGAGAAGATGCTGCTCTTAAGAAGAGGAGAGCTTAAGTTATCGAAGGACGAGCTTACGGATCTGTTTGAATTGTACTACAGGGCGACTGAGAGGATAGCTAAGATAATTGACGAACTCACACTTTAAGCCGATCCTCATAAAAGCGGCTGTTCTTTTTTACCTGCTTCTGATACTGCTTCAAAGTCCTGCCGCCGCGTCTGTGCCCGAGGTGCCGAAGCGGCCGACTAATTACGTCGTCGATCTTGCCGGGGTTATAACCCCCGACGTAGAGAGCAGGTTGAATTCGTTTCTTAAAGAGCTTGACGTAAAGACCGGCGCGCAGGTAGTGGTGCTTACCGTAAAGAGCCTGGGCGGCGAGGATATAGACGGCTTCAGCCTTCGTGTAGCGGAGTTATGGAAGTTAGGGCAGAAAGGTACCGATAACGGCCTGCTCTTTACCGTCTCAATAGACGACCGCAAGTACCGGATAGAGGTCGGTTACGGCCTTGAGGGTGCGCTGCCGGACAGTTTTGTAGGCAGCGTCGGCAGAAAGTACCTTGTGCCGTACTTTAGAAAAGGCGACTACTCTACGGGTTTGGCAAGCGCAACGCTCGCTGTAATCGAAAAAATAGCGAAGAGCGCCGATGTTAAGATAACCGGCACGCAAAGGGCGCGGTCCGTTATGCCCGCCGGAGCGGAGGGGCGTAAAAAACCGTCCATCGTCAGCAAGATTTTCGCGGTACTCTTCATACTTGGCGCCGTAGTGCTCTTTATTAAAAATCCCCGCCTCTTTATGTGGATCATTTTTATGATGATGATGAGCGGTGGCCGGGGCAGGGGCGGCGGCTGGAGCGGCGGAGGCGGTTTCGGCGGCGGAGGCGGCGGCGGTTTCGGCGGAGGCGGGGCTTCTGGCGGCTGGTAATCTTAACGGAAATATAGATAAACTCTTTTTAGAGATATAAACGGGTTTCGTATACTGGAGGTTTTTAATATGAGCAAAGCAGTAAAGACCGCACTGATAATAATCGGCATAATGATTGTAATTACCCTGGCTGTTATAGGCTGGGGTGTAGGGCAGTACAACAAGGCCGTTGCTATGGACGAGCGCGTTACGGCGCAGTGGGCGCAGGTAGAGAACCAGTTGAAGAGGCGTTACGACCTTATTCCGAACCTCGTGAATACGGTTAAGGGTTACGCGACCCACGAAAAGGAGCTGTTTGAAAATATCGCAAAGATGAGAACAGAGTACTTTAAGGCCAAAACGGTCGGCTCCAAGATCAGGGCCTCGCAGGGGTTGGAAGGCGCTCTCTCCAAGCTGCTGCTCTTAAAAGAGTCGTACCCGCAGTTAAAGGCCAACGAATCTTTTCTTAAACTGCAAGACAGTTTAGAGGGAAGCGAAAACCGTATAGCGGTCGAGCGCAAACGCTTTAACGATGCCGTGCGCGTGGTCAATACCTATAGGAGAACCGTCTTCGGTAAGATATTCGCTGGACTCGCCGGTGTAGAGGCCGGGCAGTATTACGAGACGCCGGAGGCGCAGCAGGCCAATCCGCAGGTAAAGTTTTAATACCTGCCTGCGTACCGGTTTGGCGTGCCGCATTTACTATGTTGACTTTCACCTGAAATGGAGCCGGTGGAAGAGGGTTTTACGAAAGGATAACAGGAGATTATGAGTTCGATAAAAGATGTCGAGGGTAAGGTAGTCGAGTATATAAAAGCGAACCCTACGGTTGAGCTTGACGCCGACAGGATTTCGGAGTGGTGGCAGGGGCTGCAGGGTCTCGATACCTCTGTAGATAACGTAACTCTTGCGATTGAGAATCTCGTTGAAGACGGCTCTCTTGAGAAGAACGTACTCGACGGCGACATCTTTATCTATAAAGTATCCTGAACCCGTTTGTTGCTTGTATACGGCCTGTTTTTTACGTGAGAGCCCCGCACTATAGTGCGGGGCTCTCGCCTTTTCCGGGCGTACAGTCCGCGCGTCAGGTTACCCTGAGAGTAAAAGAGGCCGGAGAGCAAAAAAAAAGAGCCCCAACGCTTGCAATCTTCAGGTTTACGGTTAAGCTACACTTATATATCGTATAAACATATAACGGAGGAAGTTATAGATGGCTAAGCCGGAAAAATTTGTATACGTATGCGTTAATCAGCGTCCCGAAGGACACCCGCGGGGTTCATGCTCAATGCACGGCGCGCGCGAGGTTATTACGAAGTTCTCGGAGAGTATAGAGGGGCAGGGGCTTTCAGGGCGTGTCTCGTTAATACAGTCCGGCTGCATGGGGCCGTGTAACGAAGGGCCCGTTGTGGCGGTCTTTCCGGACAATGTCTGGTATCGCGGGGTAGCTGTCGGCGACGTAGGCGAAATTGTCTCGGAGCACCTTGAAGGCGACAAACCCGTTACCAGGCTGCTGCTTGACGACAGGGACTGGTAGAAAGAGCCGCTCTGTTTCTATACCGCCGTACTTTGCGGGGGCGTGTAAAAGGTCTGTCTTCTTCTCTTTCGCGCCCTCTTTTTTTTTACCGGATACCAAGTGCGCCGTACCGGTTCTCTTTTGACCGGAGCGCCTGAACCGTGTAAGGTGAATAGTAGAGAGGAAGGGGGTATCGTGTCCGAATTTACCGTAGAGGTTGTGCCGTATGCGTCCGATAACTATTCTTACCTTTTAATAGGTTCGAGCGGTACGGCGGGCACCGAGGCAGCGCTTGTCGACTGCGGAGAGGCCGCGCCGGTAATATCGCGCCTTAAGTCCATGGGCCTCGCCCTTAACGCCGTGCTTATCTGCCATACCCATTCGGACCACGTAGCGGGGCTGCCCTCTCTTTTACATGCTTATCCAGATGCCGTGGTTTACGCCCCAACAGCCGCTCTTTTTATCGGTGGGAAAGAGATAAGCGGCGTAAATAGAGTGAGTGACGGTTCCGTTCTCTCTTTCGGTTCCGCAAAGAGTGCGCTATCTTTAACCGTCCTTGGCGTTCCGGCCCATACAAAGCAGTGTATCAACTACTACGCGCCAGGTTTTCTCTTTACCTCCGACACCCTCTTTTCCGCTGGTTGCGGCCGCCTCTTTGAAGGCACAGCCTCTGAGCTTTGCGCCGCTATGGACCGCTTATCCTCCTATCCGCTAAATACCTGTATCTACTTCGGGCACGAATACACGGCGCAGAACTTGCGGTTCGCCCTGTCGGTAGAACCGGATAATCCGGATATAAAAGAGTACATAAAAGAGGTCGATTCGATTATGGCAAAGGGCGGGGTAACAACGCCCGGCACAATCGGGCATGAGTTGAGGGTAAACCCCTTTTTCCGTATAGATATTGATGCTGTAATCGATTTTGTAGACCCCGAACGCCGTTTTACACGGGTCGAGCGTTTAGGACTTTTACGGCGAGCGAAAGACCGTTTTTAGTCGGTCGCTACCGTTCATGAAATCCTGTAAATTAACACCGAATTCAATATAAAATAAGCCGCTAAACAGGTTAAAGAGCCGGAAAAAACCGGATAAGGGGAGTACTGCTTTATGGAAAATGGTGCGGGTTGGAAAGACGAGTCGCTGGTAAGTACCTACCTTGAAGGTATAAAAGACGGTATGCCGGGCCGTTCAGCCCAGTTCGATGTAATGCTGCGCCTTATAAAGAGCACGGGGCGGGAGGTCGGCGCGGTGCTCGATATCGGCGCCGGAGACGGTGCGCTGGCTTCGGCTATCTTAAAGAGCTGCCCGAAGGCAAAGGTTACGCTGCTCGATTTTTCCGAGCCTATGCTGGCCGCGGCGCGCGCGCGTTTCGAGGCGGCAGACTTTAACGTTTCAATATCGAAGGCCGATATCTCCGACCCTCTCTGGTTGAAGAGTCTAAATGACCGGTCTCCGTTCGACGTTATTGTTTCGGGTTACGCCATACACCACCTTGAGGACGTAAGAAAGATGGCCCTGTATGAAGAGATTTATTCGTGCCTCGCTCCCGGCGCCATCTTTATAAATATAGACCGTGTTGCGTCTCTTTCCGGGTGGTCGGGCAAAGCGGCCTCTGAGTTCCTAACCGGGGCGCTTCGCCAATACCACGAAGAGCGTGGCACGCCGAAACTTTTTGAAAAAATAGAAGAGAGGCTAAAAAAGAGGGACGAGGAAAAGTCGGATATACTGGCCCCTGTCGAAGCGCAGTGCCAATGGATGCGCAAGACGGGTTTTGTCGATGTCGAGTGTTACTTCAAGCTCTTTGAGCACGCGCTTTTTGCGGGCAGAAAGATGGGTTGAGAGCCGTAGGGCGCGTGTTTACTGCCCCTGCCCCGGTATCTTTGTCAGCCGGTATTCGAACTGGTACCGTACGTTGAGCCTGTCGAGCTTAAAGTACTCAGGAAAGTCGAAGAATGGGCCGGCGAGCTTTATGGCCGTTATAGCGGCATCGTCAAGCACGGGGTAGCTCGACGAATGGTCGATTTTAACGTCTATTACGCTGCCGTCTCTCGTTATAGCAAAGTCAACCGTAAGCGTGCCCTGCCAGCCATTTCTTGCCGCGGTTATAGGGTACTCCCAGTAAAAGCTTACCCTGTCTCGAACGTTTAGCAGGTACTTCTGGTAGATAAGCTTTGTGGTATTTAACTGGAGTATCTTTCCGGGTTTGCCGCGCCGCGCCGTAGCAGGGCTGCTCTTTGCCAGTGCCGCCATTCTCTCTCTGCTCGGAAATAAAGACTGCTTTTGCGCCTTCGATACCTCTGCCCCAGCTCTGCTCTGCATATACTGCGGCACTACCCTGGCGTCTCTGTGCTCCTCTTTAATACCTTTGCCTTTAACGCTCTTATGCGTGGTGGCCTCTTTCGCCGCCTCCTTGTTTTTTCTCTCCGCTCTCTCTCCGCTCTCTCTCTTGTTAGGGGAGGTAGCCGCTCTTTTATTCTGCGCGGCTCTTTTTGAAGCGGCGGAACTCTCCATATCAGCACCGGGTTTCGGTACGCTCTCCTTTTTTACGCTTACGTCTCTGTCCGCGTAGCGCACTACCTCGCTCTTTTTCGGCGCTGTGCTCTTAACGGTAGAGGGCAGGTCTATAACCGGTGTCCACCCGCTCTTTCTTTCCGGTTTTTTCGGCGTTGGCAACGCCACCATTTCAACCTCAAGCGGGGCTTTTTTAATGACGCCGCCGTTTTTGCCGATTAAGGTCTGCAACGCGCCGGTGTTGAGCATAATCAGGTAGCCGAAAAGGTGCACCAGTATCGAGAGGAAAAGAAATAGAAGAAGTCTCGGGGCCTGTCCCGGCTCTTGCGAGCTACTGTAGAATAAGTTTTTAGTTGACATAAATCGTCTGTTCTGTCAAAATTATAGAGAAAAGTAGAACATTTTCAGCCACGTCGGCCCGCTTCCGCCCGTGGGCTGTATAGACCACAGGGCGGACTTTGCACACAGGCTCTACTCACCCGGATTGTTCTGTTTCCGGCCACTTTGCACACAGGCTCTACTCATTCGGACTGTTCTGTTTTTGGCCACTTTGTGCTAACGGGCGGTATCTATTTCCGGTCATTCTTTTACTAACGGGCGGTATCTGTTTTCAGGTTAATCTATTCCCTGACTGTTTTTGTTAATGGGCTGTTTTGTTTCCGGTCATTCTTTACAATCGGGCGGTATCTGTTTTCGGGGTTGCACTATTCCCGGACTGTTTTTATTTCCCGGTTACTTTCTGCACGCAGGTTTTATCTGCTTACGGCCTGTTTCTCCTTCGGATGATTATCGTATCACGAAGCAGGCTACTGTCGAGACCCGGCACCAGTACTTTATAATACCGTAAAGCGGGTTGATATAGAAGCGGCAAGAGTAAAACCGAACACTTTATATACGGAGAAGAACGATGTTTGGATTCAGCGCATGGGAACTCGCCTTTGTTCTCGTTATAATAGTAATACTTTTTGGCGCGGGCAAGCTTCCCGAAATAGGTTCCGGCGTTGGCAAGGCCTTAAAGAACTTTAAAAAGGCCACGAGCGAAGCCGACCTCGACATAACGAACGAGAAGAAGAGTTCCTGAAGTTTTTCTCTTCAGACCGTGCGGTACCTGCGAAGAGCCGCTACTTAGGGTAGTTACGTTTAGCGGCCTGCTTTCGCCGTTTTTGCGCCGTCTTCTCTTTTTTGTACCTTCATCTTTAAACCCCCGATACTTTACGGGGGTTTTTTTGTGTCCGGTACCTGTAGCCTTTGTCTTGTACTGCTTCTTTCTCAATCCTTCGAACTCTGTTTACATACGTAAAATTTTAAACCTCAGCGTCGAGTTCCGCTAAAATCTCCTCCGCCGTATCCCTGACCTGTTCGTGCAGCGACCCGTCTGCGGCAACCGACTTAAGGTCTTGAGATAACAGAGACTCTAACAGCGCAATAGCTACGCGGGGCCTTGAGTACGGGTTAAGGGCAACGGCCCTTTTAACCGTATACCTTTTCGACCACCTGTTATCTGTAACGAGAAGGCTTAGAATCTCCGGGCTGTTCGGTCTTTTAGAGGCGATCTTTACAACCTCTCGCTCCGTGCAGCGCGGGTTGGCGAGAATATTCTTTATAACCATCGGGTCGGGGTCCGAGAGAAGCCGGTCGATACTCTCCTTTACGCCCTTTTTAGACAGCGCCCTGCGCTCTCCGAGGCTCACGCTCTCCATCTG
>JAJRYL010000129.1 GCA_024275855.1 Deltaproteobacteria bacterium | reverse complement strand
CTTTGACCGGTCTGTTTTCAGAAGGCGGTTAAGGCCGTAACCGCTATAAGCAAGAGGTTGCGGCAGGCGCTTATCGTGTTACTGTTTAACCGTCCAGATTGTTCCCGTTGATTTATCCTCTAAGATTATTCCTTTTTCCAGTAGCGAATCTCGTACTTCGTCGGCTCGCGCAAAGTCCTTATTCTTTCTCGCCTCCGCGCGTTCCTCTATTAGACGCTCAATTTCTTCCGGCGCTAACAGACTCTGCGATTTAATCTCGTTGAAGTATTCGTTAGGGGCTCTGTCGAGGGTACCGAGAATTTGGCCGGTCTCTTTAAAGAGCGCCCTGATCAGGGTTATCTCCTCTTGCGTAACTTCGCGTTTTTCAGGACTCTTTCTCATAGCGTCCATTATCGTGTTGGCGCGCGTAACCTCCTTGAACAGATTTCCTAAAACCTTCGCGGTATTAAAGTCGTCGTTCATCGCCTCAAGCACTGGAGCCACCCGTTCTTTTAACGCCTCTTTGCCGGGCACCGCCGAAGAGAGGTTAGGGAACTCGGCCTCTATTCTGTCGAGGGTTTTGTAAAAGCGCTCGACCGCTGTTTCCGCCTCTTTAAGTGAGTCTTGCGTGTAGTCGATGGGCGAGCGGTACTGGTTTGAGAGAAGGAAGAGGCGGATAGCCTCGTAAGTATGCTCTTTTAGCGCCTCGCGGATATTTAAAATATTTCCAAGCGACTTGCTCATCTTCTCTTTTTCGATATTCACAAAACCGTTATGGAGCCAGTAACGCGCAAAGGGCGCTGCGCCTGTCGCCGCCTCGCTCTGGGCTATCTCGTTTTCGTGATGCGGAAAAATCAGGTCTTTACCTCCGCCGTGTATATCTATGGTAGGGCCGAGGTGCTCTATGTTCATTGCCGTGCATTCTATGTGCCAGCCGGGCCGTCCTTTGCCCCACGGACTGTCCCAGCTCGGTTCACCCGGTTTGCTCGATTTCCAGAGCGCGAAGTCGAGCGGGTCGGACTTCTGTTCGTTTATATTTATACGCGCGCCCGACTCAAGCTCGTCTATCTTCTTTCCTGATAGCTTTCCGTAACCCTCGAACTTGCGCACGGAGTAAAAGACATCGCCGCCGGACTCGTAAGCGAAGCCCTTCTCTATCAGCGTGCTTGTCACCTCTACTATCTTTTCTATCGTCTCCGTCGCCTTCGGTCTTTTGGTCGGAAGTTCAACCCCAAGCGCTGCCATGTCTTCGTCAAAGGCTACTATGTTGCGCTCCGCAAGCTCTTCGGAGGGTATACCCTCTTCGTTGGCCCTCTGTATTATTTTGTCGTCTACATCGGTGTAGTTGCGCGCGTACTCAACATCGAAACCGCAGTAGCGCAGGTATCTGTAGATTACGTCGAACGAGACCGCGCTTCTTGCGTGCCCTATCTGGCTGAGCGCGTAGACGGTAGGGCCGCAGACGTACATTGTTACGCGCCCCGGAGTTTGCGGCACGAACTCTTCTTTTTTACGAGAGAGCGAGTTATAAAGGCGTAGAGTCATATCTCTGTTTGGTCTCCTCTTCTTTTAACCGAGCATTTATGGGACCGTTGTAACACGGTTACTGAACCACTTTGTGCAGTCTATCTACTATCGTCTTAACGCCGAGCAACTGAACTATTTTTTCAAGTTCAATACCATCGGTTCTGCCTGTAAGCGCGCACCTGATCGGCATAAAGAGTCTTCGTCCCTTCTGCCCGGTACTCTCTTTTATCTGTTCGACCATCTCTTTATAAAGTCCGGCGTTTATTTCCGTTTCCGTAAAACTCTTCACACTTTTAAGCAGCGCCGAGATCACCTCTTTTGCGGGCTCTTCTTTTAATAGGCTTGCAGCCTCTTGTGCAGGTATTATTTCTTTTGCAAGTAGAGGCCGTGTCAGTTCCTCTACCTCTTTTAAAGTTCCGCAATTACCTTTTACCGCCTCTATTGCTTGCAGAGCGTTACACGCGGTAGCCGAGCTCTCTTCTATGTTGATGGCTTTAAGTAACTTCGCAGAGCCCATCTCTTTTATAGCGAGCCTGTTGAAGGTTAGCAGGTGGGCGGGGTCGAAGAGCGACGGACTTTTCGAGAGCCTCTTGCCGTTGAATTTTTCCGTCATCTTTTTAAGGCTCATCAACGAGGCGGAGCCGTTTGTCTCTTTGTCCGGCGACCATCCGAGCCGGGCCGTTGCGTTTAAGATGGCGGAGTTTAAAAAACCGTTTTTCTTTAATGAGCGTATGCTCAGGTGCGAGTGGCGTTTGCTAAGCGGAGTAGAGTCGGGTGCGAGTACCAACGGCAGGTGTCCGAATTCGGGCGGGGTTAGCTTAAGCGCCGCGTAGAGCAGGAGCTGTCTCGGCGTATTGGGCAGGTGGTCGTCACCCCGAATAACATGAGTGATAGCCATAAGCGCGTCGTCTATTGTTACGGCGAAGTTGTAACTCGCCACACCGTCCGACCCGATTATTACGAAGTCGCCGAAGGCGGAACTCTCAAAGCTCATCTCGCCGTGAACGGAGTCGAAGAAACGGATACTCTTTTGAGGTACCCTGAAACGGATTACCGGTTTTTCGTCTTTTACTTCACCTGTGAGCTTCGAGCATCTGCCGTCGTAACGCGGCGGTCTGCCAGCCTTTATGTCTTTGGCCTTCAGTTCCGCCAGCCGTTCTGCCGAGCAGTAGCAGCGGTAGGCGTGGCCGCTTTTTATCAGTTCTAACGCCCGCTCGGTGTATATTATATTTCGTTCGCTCTGCCGGTACGGGCCGTACTCGCCGTCAATCTCAGGGCCTTCATCAGGAAGAAGCCCAAGCTCTACAAGGTCTTCGGTAATCCGCTCTTCGTACCTCTTTTCGGAGCGTGTTGTATCGGTATCTTCTATGCGAAGAACAAAGGCGCCGTTATTTGCGCGTGCCATAAGAAAGCTGAAAAGGGCCGTTCTTAAACCTCCCGCGTGAAGGTCTCCCGTTGGGCTCGGGCTGAAACGGGTGCGTACCGTAGGGGTGGTCATCTCTTAGCCTTCTCCGTTCTTTGTGCCGTCTGTATTTTCCGGGTTGAGCAGCGCTACGGCAAAGGCGGAGACGGCCATGCCTGAGCCTGTTGTGCCGACCCCTTCTTCCGTGGTGGCCTTTACGCTTATACGTCCGGGAGAACACAGAAGCGCGGAAGCTATATTGTTGGTCATGGCAGGTATAAACGGAGCGAGTTTTGGCGCCTCGCAGACTATGGTAGAGTCTATATTACCGAGCACGTATCTCTTCCTTTTTAAAAGCCCGGCAGCGTGGCAAAGAAGTTTTAAACTCGATGCGCCTTTGTACTTAGGGTCTGTCGGAGGAAAGTGCGTGCCGATATCGCCAAGCGATATCGCCCCGAAAAGCGCGTCTATTATGGCGTGTATAAGTACGTCGGCATCCGAGTGGCCGAGCAGCCCTTTTTCATACGGCACGTTTACTCCGCCGAGTATCAGTTCCCGTTCTTCAACCAGTCTGTGTACGTCGTAACCGAAACCTATTCTCAATTTTTCGTACCCTCAGTAGCTTGCGTTCTGTTTGCCCTGTTGGAAAGCGTAACCTCCGCAATAGCAATATCTCCGGGCGTTGTTATCTTAATATTGTCGTACGAGCCGTCTATTACGTTTACTTTTATGCCGATCCGTTCGAGCAACGACGCCTCGTCCGTTCCTGTAAAGCCGTCCCGCGACGCTTTCGCGTGAGCGTTAGCGAGAAGGCCGTACCTGAATGCCTGCGGGGTCTGAACAGAGTAGAGCTCGCTCCGGTCGAGCGTCGAGGCGACAACTCCTGACGAGACGGTTTTTATCGTATCTTTTACACGTACCGCGGTTATTGCCGCACCTG
>JAJRYL010000128.1 GCA_024275855.1 Deltaproteobacteria bacterium | reverse complement strand
GTTCAGGTCATCTTTAAAACCGGCCCTTTCGCCCTTTACCGGCCAAAGAACCTCAACGGTAACGCCGCCTATCCTCATCATCTTCTTCGCTTTAACAGCACCGCCCGCTTCAATTCCGGTTATCACCACGGTACCGCCCCCAGCCTTTACAGCCTCTACCAACTTTTTTATATTACCGGACCCGTTCCACCACAACTCGCCGACTTTAAAGTTCTCCGCTATAAACCGTAGCCCTCCAATATGGTCGCGCTGGGCGTGGCTTACGACCATGTAGTCGATCTTATTAATATGCTTTCGCCACAAAAGCGGCGCCACTATAGACCTGCCCGTGTCGAAATCGGTGCCGTAAAAACCGCCGCCGTCAATCAGCATTGTAGTGCCCCCAGGCAGTTCCAAAAGCGCGGAGTCGCCCTGCCCCACCGAAATATACGTTACCCTGAGCCTGCTGTTGTAATGGCGTATTACCGTTGGATAGACCGCCGTTATCAGCAATAAAAAGAGCGCGACTACCGCCCCGTACCTGTATATTCGCCTTCTCCGGTACCCGGTAAAGAGCAGCGCAAAGAGGTAGAAGAGTAAAATTTCTGGAACAGAAGGCGTAGACAGGCGCACAGAGGCCCACGGCAGCAAAGCGAGTTCTTTAACGATAAAGAGCAGCACGGTTATAAGGTAATCAGCCGTTATAAAAAATAACGAGCCGAGCGAGGCCCACATACCGGATACAAGAGCCCCCAGGAGAAGAAGCGGCACCACTACTCCGGTTACCGGAACGCTTAAAAGATTTGCCGCGAGCGTTACGGTAGAGAGGCTGTTGAAGTGATAGAGCACAAGGGGAAGCGTACCTACAGTAGCGGCCAAGGATATAATTAGCGCGGTTACCGTCCATCGGTAAAGGCGTTTCAGAAGGGTTCTCAGAAAGTGTTTTACAGCCCTCTCTCTTACCTTTAAAAGCGCCCCCGCCCCGGCCTCTTTGCCTCCGGCGCCGGTTCCGCCGGGCAGAAAAACGAGCATCAGACGAGGGGCTAAAAGAATAATTCCGGCGACGGCTGAAAAACTGAGCTGAAATGATACGTCGAAAAGGGCGGACGGGTTCTGCACCAGAATAAGCAGAGCAGCTACTGCAAGTACGTTTAAGTACAGCCTGCCGCGGCCAAGCAGGTACGACAGAACATATACCGAGAGCATAATAACCGCCCGCGTCGTAGAGAGAGGGAACCCGGCTATAGCGGCGTAGAGAAAGACCGGAACCAGCGAGAGTACTGCCGCCGCCTTTTTTACGTTCAGAGCGAGCATAAGGCGCTCGAACCTTTTTAACAGAAAGAGCGATAGCATGTAGGAAAGAAACGCTACCGTGCCTACATGCAGCCCCGAAATAGCAAGCAGGTGCGAAGTACCCGTTCGGGCGAACTCCTCCTTCAGGCTCTTGGGCAGCCCGCTCTTATCCCCGGTTACAAGCGCCTTCATAACAGACGGGTTCTTATACCCGCCGCTCTGTATAAAAGTATTGAGCCGCGCCCTTACCCTCTCGACCCGGCTGAGCGGCCCGCCCTCTGCGTCCTTAAGCTTTACAAACAGCTTCTTGTGCCTTATTGAGCCGGTTACGTATATTGAGCGCGCCAAAAGCCGCAACCTGTAGTCGTACCCTCCGGGGTTATAAAAACTGTACGGCTCTTTTAAATCAGCAAGCAGGCGCACTTTGTCGCCGCGGCCTATCTCTTCGAGTCCGGCCTTAACGTACAAACGTACCAGGCCGGAGGCCGGTACCCAGCCCTTGCTCCTTTTAACTCTTTTCGCCTCTACCACTACGGTAGAACCGCCCTTGCCCTTTTTCGGCCTGCTAACGACTATAGCCTCGAAGTCAACGGTAACCGGTTTTACTCCCCCGGCCATGCGGCCCGCCTCCGGGCTGTTTCGCAGATACCGTACAATATGGTCGCTGCCGATAACGGGGTTGTTTACGGAAGAGATAAAGAGTGCGCCCAGGAATAGAAATGGAAGCGAGGTAACTCCTAAGTAGAGATAACGGGGCAGATCGATTTTACGGAGATAAAGAAGGAGAAGCAGAGCCACGGAGAGAAAAAAGAGCGCAGTTAACAGCCCCACAGGCAGAGCGATATACGAGGGCGCGAGTATGCCCGAAATAAAGAAGAGCAGAACGGGAAGAAGTGGCCGCATTTTTCTCTCGAAAGAGTGGTGGTATGTACTGCCGCCAAAACAGAGACGGCCCGCTAATGTTGATGCCGGTAATGGTAATACAGCCGTTATAAAATATAAAGTTAATTGCTCCGGGTACCGTACCGCCCGGTATTGACCGGAACGGATACAAAAAACTCAGGAGAAAAGAAGACCGACAAGCTGTGCGCTAAAAAAAAGAGTCCTGATAGCGGCCCGCATGTTATACTTAGCCTACCCTTATACCTTTACTTACAGGGCGTAATTAAAAGAGAATAGATAATGTTTTTAGAGATACTTCTGTGGCTTGCGGCGCTGTTTTTTGTGGCAGCCGGATTCATCGGCCTCGCGTTGCCCGCCCTTCCCGGCGCGCCGTTGCTCTTTATCGGTCTTTTGGCAGCGGCGTGGGCTGAAAACTTCGTTTACGTCGGCACGATTACGCTGCTCGTGCTTGGTATTATAGCTGTGCTGACCTACGTAATAGACTTTGCCGCCGGGGCGTTCGGAGCCAAAAAGTTCGGGGCGTCGCGCCGCTCGGTAATAGGCGCTATTATAGGCTCGGTGGTCGGAATCTTCTTCGGGATACCGGGGCTTGTAATTGGCCCCTTTGCCGGAGCCGTACTCGGCGAGCTTACGGTTAAACCCGACATTGTAGCCGCCGGACGCGCGGGGGTCGGCGCGACAATAGGGCTCGCTATCGGTACGGCTGCAAAACTCTCGCTCGGTTTTACAATGGTGGCGCTCTACATCTTCATACGCCTGGTAAACGGATAAACTGGAGCGGTTAAAGTACGGTTCCGGCTTTGTAGAAACAGAACCGTCTGTTTGGCATTTTACCGCGGCAAAATGCCAAACAGTAAAGCGCGACGCGCCTGCCTGAACAAACAGCGCCTGATTAAACGGTCCGCCCGAACCCTTGAGGGCACAACTCTATTTAAAAACTTCGCTTATCTTCTGAGAACAGCTGAAAACGGCGCATTTTTTAACCCCCCACCTGTATCTTCAGGTTACAACTCTACTTAAATACTTCGCACCGGACAAGAAAAACAGCCCCTATTTAAACGCCTCGCCCATACCCGCGAGGCTGTCGAGGCTGTAGACGGGCCCGTCCTGACAGACGTACGAGCTGTTTATCTGGCAGTGGCCGCACTTGCCGACCCCGCACTTCATCCGTCTTTCAAGAGAGAGGTAGATCTCCTCTTCGGACAACCCCATCCTCTTCAACCGCGCCACGACAAAACGGTACATAACGGGCGGCCCTATTACCACCGCCGTCGTGCTCTTCGGCTCTACTTTTAACCGCCCTATCAGGTCGGTCACCAGACCAACTGCGCCTCTGTAGCCTGCCTGCGGCTCGTCCACTGTTACGTTTACGTTAAGCCCGTCTCTTTTCCACCTTGCGAAATCGTCCGTAAAGATCAGCTCATCCGGCCTCTTGGCCCCGTAAAGCAGACGCAACTCTCTATACTCATCCCTCTTTTCGAGAATCTCAAGCAAAAGCGAGCGCATAGGGGCTATCCCTATGCCCCCTGTTATAAAGAGGAGGCCGCGCCCTTTCATAAGGGCGGTGTCGAAACCGTGCCCGTACGCGCCCCGAAGCCAGAGCCTCTCTCCGGCAACCAGCCTGTGCAGCGCGCCCGTAAGGTTACCGGCCCTGCGGATACAGAGTTCTATTGCCGCGCCCTTTTTAAAAGGAGCGCAGACAGAAATAGGCGCCTCGCCGTAACCCGGAAGCCCGACCATAAAGAACTGCCCGGGCAGATAAGGGGTTACACCGCCGCACGACAGATAAAAGAGCTTTTCGGCAGCGCTTATACTCTCTACACGCTCTATGGTAGCCGGAACAGGAAGGTATGGGGTTGACACGGTTTCAGGTTTTTTCGCCACTTTTCCCCCGCACCTCTTCTATTATCGAGTTGGCCACTTCCGTTATATTGATACCCACAAGACAGGTTCGCGAGCAGCGTCCGCATCCGACGCAAAAGAGAGAACCGTACACCATAGCGCCGTAATTGAACTTGCGGTTAAAGCGGTGGCGCAGCCGCTCCGCCCTGCTCTTTCTGAAGTTGTGCCCGCCCGCTACAAGTGTAAAATCGTCGAGCGTGCAGCCGTCCCAGACCCTGAAGCGGGCACCGCTCTTAAGGTCCGTTGAAAGCTCGTCTTGAATATCAAAGCAGTAACAGGTGGGGCAGACATGGTTGCAGGAGCCGCAGCCCGTACAGATATTGCCGATTTCGTTCCATACAGGGCTTTCATCCGAGGCCGCGAAGATGCCGGGCAGCTCCTCCGGAGCGCATTTTAACCGGGCTGTAAAAGCGTTTGCCTTCTGCTCGTAAAACTTATCTACCCTGACCTTTTCAACCTTCGAGGCCCTGCGCCCCCATGCGCCGTACTTTTTTAAAAGTTTAATACCGCGCGACGTACCTACCCTTACGACCACTCCTCTTTTTAAGAGGTGAATAAAGAGATCGAAACCGTCCTCTGCCCTGTCCGTGCCGACAGAGGCGCAAAAGCAGTCCTTGTCCGGCATACAATCCGCGCCTATTACAACCGTATTGGCTCTTCTATGCAGGTAATTAACGTCCGGCACACCGGCCTCCATAACCATATCCATCAACTTTAACGCATTGATATCGCACGGTTTAAGGCCGACAAGCACCTGCTCCGGGGCTTCAATAACAGCGGTATTGGCAAGGCTCTTTTTTTCATTCGTCAGGTCGAAATCGAGAAGCCGCTCTTTCGGGGGCTGTAAAAATTCACGGGCGGAAAGGTGGGTAGGTATTAAATCGAGCCTTAAATCCGTATAGGCGCCAAGCCCGGAAAAGGCCGGTACGCCGTCGATCTCGGTCGGGCCAAAGGTCTTGAAATCTCTTATAAGGCCGTCTAAAAGAGACTTAAGCTCTACCCTTAAAAGAGAACGCGGCTCAAAAGTGCGGGTTTTAAC
>JAJRYL010000127.1 GCA_024275855.1 Deltaproteobacteria bacterium | reverse complement strand
TCTTTTTTCGGCTCTACCGGAGAGATGCGTCCTGTTTTTATTCTCTCTTTGTGTTTATTGCCGAGGAATTCAAAGACCTTTACCCTGCGGTTCCACGAGTCTACTACATATATATAGTCATCTTTGTCGATTCCGATGCCGGAAGGCAGTATCATGCCCGCCCTGTCGTCGCCATAACCGACAAACGCCATCAGCGGCTCACCGTCCGTGTTAAATATCTGTATGTTGTTGAAGGCCGCGTCTACAACATATATATGTCCTTCGGAGTCTACACTGATACCCTTGGGCCGCGCGAACATGCCGGCTACATCGCCGAATTGACCGAACATATTTATAAAACGGCCTTCGGAGTCGAATATCTGCACCCTTCCGTTCATAGTGTCAACTACGTATATATGCCCTTCTGCGTCCACGGTTATGTTGGACGGGTAGTTGAACTCGCCTTCGTCCTTGCCGCGCTTGCCTATAGTGCTTCTGTATTTGAGCGTATCGAGGTCGAACACCTCTATATGATGGCTGTGCGTATCAATTACATAAAGGCGGTTGTGTTCGTCGTCCACGGCTATGCCGCTTGGCTGCTTAAATGGCGTTCTGGGTTTAAGGGTAGCGAGGACTTTACCCTTCTGGTCGAGCACGGTAACTTTATCAGTCTGGGAGTCTGTAATGAATATTCTGTTCTTGGCGTCCGTAGTAACACCGATAGGTTTGAAGAAGAACCTGGAGCCGAGAGTGTTAAGCGATGTGGCGGTACCGTTGACGGGGTCGAATATAAAGACATCGCCTGCGGCTGTATCCGTAATGTATATCTTACCGTCTCGGGCTACGTGCAGACCTTTGGGTTTCTTTAAAACGAGCGAGCGCTTGCCTCCGAGAAGTATGTCCGCTGTTTTTGACTGCGACTTGAAGTCAGCGCCGCTTGAGTATTGGCGTGTGTACTTTATGCGCGGGGTTTCGGGAGGCTTCGGCCATACAAGGTCAGGCAGCTCTACCGTTGCGCAGCCTATAAGAAGAATGGGCACCATTGCCGAAAGCAGCAGCCATTTTAGATTTCTTTTAATCTGACTTTTCATAATAATATCTATTCCCTCAGTTGTCCGGCTTTTATATGCTGTCGATATGCAGGCTATATATAGGCTGAGATTTTACTTTTAGTATGCAAATAGTACAGGCTCGTTCCTTTAATGTCAAGTGCTCTTAGAACCTGCCGTTTATTACATGTCGGCACAACAGAGCGGAACTTTAACGCCCTTTTCCCGTTATTTCCAGCGCTCTCTGCTCATAGACTGTCCTTTTAGTATTATATGGCACCTTACACAGTTGGAGCGCGGCAGAAAGGTGAACGCGACCTTGCCGTGGCAGCGTCCGCACCATTTTCCGGCGAATATCTCTGTCATGCTTATCTTGTTTGCCCCTGCCTGCGGCAAAAAGATGCCGGGGTGGCAGTTGGAGCACTTTAGCCAGTACGTGTGTATGGAGTGGGGAAAGATGACGTTGGCCATAAGAGGTACCTTGGCCTCGATAAAGATATTGAGTTCAAAAGGGGGTTCGTCCACTACGTTTACGTCGATGGAGGGGGCCGGGTCTATAATTCCCATCGTAACCGCCGCTGTCCAGTTGACTTCGCCGCTTGGGTCTTTCGGCATTACGTCGAGCGCTATAATGTCTTTTGTGCCGGTTACGAAGCTGGCCCTGTTGGCAACTGTTTTGCTGATCTTTTCGTAGTAGGCCTGAACCTCCTTGGGGTCGTGCGTCGTTGCCTTCTGGTCTTTGTTTTTAGATTTTCCGGTGGACATATCCCCGACTTCATTTTTAGCGAACTGGGAAATATCCTGGCCGGAGATGCCGCATCCGGCAACAGAGACTACCAGCAACAGAAGCGCAAGTACTCGTGTTATACTAAAAAGAGCGTCTGTTTTTCTGCTGGCCATAACGGTTTATACCTGAGACTTTGTGCAAAAGGTTATACTTTTGACAGTTTATTGCTACTTATAAATTTACTATATAGATAATATTTTTGTCAAGGATTTAAATTTACACGGTTTTTTACCTATAATGTGGTTGACAACAATACATTAAAGAGATAAAAATCTAAAGATGGATCGTGAAAAAATCATATGGTCGGTAGGCGGCGGCAAGGGCGGTATCGGTAAAAGCGTTGCTACCGCCAATATCGGTTGCGCGCTCGCTATGGCCGGTAAAGAGGTCGTGTTGGTCGACGCCGACCTTGGCGGGGCCAATCTGCACACCTACTTCGGCATAAAATTTCCGGAAAAAGGGCTTGAAGATTTCATAAAGGGGCGCACCGACTCTTTAATCGATACCTCTCTGCCCACCTCTGTTAAAGGGCTTCGCCTGATTACTGGCGGCGGTGAATTTCTTGGCATCGCCAACCCCCAGTACGCGCGCAAGCAGCGTCTTATTAAAAGCATAAAGGCGCTTCCCGCGGATTATATCCTCGTTGACCTCGGCGCCGGTACCTCTTACAACGTGTTAGACTTTTTTGCCGTATCGAGCGAGGGAATTATAGTACTGGTGCCGGAGCCTGCCTCAATTCAAAACACCTACCTGTTTCTGAAAAGTTTTGTCTACAGACGGCTTATGCGTACCTTCTCGACCAACAAGCCGGTCACCAGGCTGATTTTAGAGTCAACCGACCCGAGAGGCTCAAATAGCGTAAAGACATTTTCCGACCTCTGTGAAAAGATAGCGAGCCAGGACAGGCGCGCCGCAGAGCAGGCGCTCTTCGAGATAAAGAGGTACAGGCCGAAGTTGCTGCTTAACATGGCGGCGAGTAAAGAGGACGAGCGTGTGGTAGAGGCCTTTAAAGGCGCGGCCAACACTTTTCTCGGTATAGACCCCGAGTTCATAGGAACGATCTATTCCAGAGAGGCCATAAAGGCCGCGGCAAGAAAGATGCGCCCCTTTATGCTCGACCCTGCCGCGGCGGTGTCGCATGCCGATGTAAACAAGGTTGTCGCCGCTCTGCTCAAACGCCCAAGCCCTATGTCGGGCACCGCGGCTCTTTTTTCCGAGCCGGACGCTAACGGGGCCGCCGAAAAGCCGGAGGCCGGTAAAGAGGCGCAGGCCGGTAAAGAGGAGGAGCGCGACTTCTTCGGCTTTAACGATAACGTAGAGCATATGGATACGGTCTTCCATGTGCAGACAGAGGTTGTAGGCGGCGCCGCGCCTCAGATAGAGACAGTTGTTTACCACGGCGGCAGAATCTTTTTTTCCAAGCGTCAGCCGTACAACGAGGTCTCCAACGCGTGGCCGGGTGCCGATGCGTTAAGAGAGTTCGCTACCCGGCAGCACCGTACGGCAATTGCGGCTATAAAGATGAATAAGATAACCTTACAGGGGATAGCCAAATGAATGGAAGAGTCAGAATGCGGGGAAGCTCGGAGTTCTTTACCGTGCGGTTGACGGAGCGGCTTAACGACTGCGGGTACGATGTGGTTCTCGGGCCTGCGGATTACTCGACAGAGGAGTTGGCGAAGTCCGAAGAGGTAGGGTTGTTTGAGGTTAACGGGCATAGCGATATTACCGTTATGTTAAATCTGCTTGAAGAGACCGCTACTCCGTTTGTTCTTTTTAAGGGGCCGGGTTATACGGAACCGGTAAAGAAGGTGGATGTCGCGCGTTTGAAGGGCGCCGGACTTATGGGTGTTATTACCGCACAGACCTCTGTAGAGGAGATGGCGTTTGTGATAAACAGGGCGTTTTTCTATAATAAGGTAGTAAAGCGCAACCCCCGCCTGCCGGTTACCCTGTCGGTTACCGTCTCTACGCCGGAGCGCTCTATGGTTACGAACTCAGCGCAGCTCTCGCGCGACGGTATGTTTATTATCACTCTGCACCCGTGCGCGGCAAACGCTACCTGCGACCTTGAGTTCTCCCTGCCGGGGGTAAAGGGTAAATTTAAAACGCAGGCGCGTATTATCTATAATATAGAGGTTAATAAAGACCTCAGTATAATATCGAACCCGAACGACCCGTTCAGAAGGCTCGTTACGCATCCGGGTATGGCGGTCTTTTTTGTCGATCTTGAAGAGAGCAAAAGAAAGGCGATAGACCTCTTTATTGATGGTACGGAAGGTTCAACCGCCTGAGCGGTTTTTTCAGGCAGGTGCGCGGACAGGGTATAACGGCTGATCTTGATAATGTTGTTTTTTAGGTCTGCCTCGTTTCGGCAGGCGCTTAGATAGAGTAAATATGGAAAAAAGACGAAAGAGGATAGACTGCTTCAAGTGTATCTATTTTTATATAACGTGGGACTCTCGTTTTTCAAAGGGCTGTAAGGCGCTCGATTTCAAGACCAACCGTCTGCCCTCTCAGGTGGTCTTTGAAAACTCCGGTATTGAGTGCCAGATGTTTAAGGCGAAGGCGGGGAAGAAGTAGGCGTTTTGCGTGTAAAGAGTGACAAGCCGGGTAGGTTGGGTTAGCGTAGCGTAACCCAACAGGTTTATGTCATGCTGAACTTGATTCAGCATCTAAAAGGTATTAATGTTAGGGTGCTCAAAACTAGACCCTGAATCAAGTTCAGGGTGACAATGGTGGGCACTGCCCACCATTATTGTCATTGCGAGGAGCGTTAGCGACGTGGCAATCCGGTTATTGTTGTAAAGGGCAAGATTGCTTCGCTTTGCTCGCAAAGACAAATTTTTTTGAGATATTGAATCAAGTTCAGCATGACACGTTTGGGGATATTCCTTGTGCAGGTCGCACCTGAACTCGATTAAGGGTCTCTGTTTGCATGGCGGAGATAAAAGACTCTGGGTTGGTGAAGCGTAACTCTACAGACAAGGTATTTTGGTAGCCGTAGCCGTGTAGGTTATGTCAGCGTAGCGTAACTGCTGCGCAGGGCGATATTAGGTACGTAATAAAAGCCTACTTGGTTTTTTCCGTAAGCGCTTACTTAAGGCTCGGTGTTCCCGTAAAAGTTGCCCTCCGCAGGAGTGTCACCCTGAACTCGATTCAGGGTCTCGGTTTGCCGGGCGGAGACGCAGCCATGTAGGGTGGGTATTGCCCGCCACTATTGTCATTGCGAGGAGCGTTAGCGACAAAGCAATCCGGTTTTATTGTAAAAGCGTAAGGGCAAGATTGCTTCGCTTTGCTCGCAAAGACTGAAAAATAGAGATGCTGAATCAAGTTCAGCCGCTGTAGGGTGGCATTGCCCGCCACTAAACTGTTCGGCGCTCAGCAAATTTAACGATAAGCAACAACAAGCGAGGAGTTTTTATATAATGGGTATTATCGAAGGTTTCGACCCCGCAAAGGTTATCCGCGCGGCTCTTTCTTCGGGCGGCGAGTTTGCCGACCTCTACTTTGAAGACAGCGCAAACGCCTCTGTTGTCGCCGAAGAGGGGCGTATAACAAAGGTTGTGGCCGGGCGCGACCGGGGGTGCGGAATAAGGGTTATCTCCAACTGCAAGACTTACTACGCTTATACCAACGATGTTACCGAGGCGGGGCTTGTAGAGCTTGCCTCAATAGTTGCCGGCGGAGTGAGAGAGGGCGTACCTTTTGCGGACATAGGGCCTGTCTCAAAGCGGGTGGCTAAAGGGTTCGATATTAAGAGGCCGACCGAAACCGTACCCCTTGACGAGAAGATATCTTTCGTTACAAGGGCCGACAAACGGGCCTGGGGGTACGACAAACGGGTTAAGCAGGTAAGCGTCTCTTACGGCGACGGTTTTAAGCGCGTCGGCATCTTCAATTCTCTTGGCGAATGGACGGAAGAGCAGCGTTGCGGGCTTGTCTTTCTCTGTACCGTGGTTACCGCTGAAGGCGATATTATCCAGACCGGTTACGAACCGCTTGGCGGTATTGTCGGATGCGAGATCTTCGACTCTACCCCTCCCGAAGAGGTAGCGGAGAAAGCGGCAAAGCGGGCAATCGCCATGCTTGGCGCGCGAAGAGCCCCGGGCGGTACTATGCCCGTGGTGCTTTCAAGCGAAGCCGGAGGCACTATGATACACGAGGCCGTAGGCCACGGGCTTGAGGCCGACCTCGCGCTCAACAACCTCTCTGTTTACGGGGGCAAGGTCGGACAGAGGGTAGCGTCCGATATAGTCACCGTGGTTGACGACGGCACTATAGCGACCAAGCGCGGGTCGAGCTTCTTTGACGACGAGGCTACCGCTACGAAAAGAAACGTACTGGTCGAAAACGGTGTATTGAAGAGTTATATGTACGACCGCCTGAGCGCTATGAAATGGAACGCAAAGAGCACTGGTAACGGACGCAGGCAGTCGTATCAGTACAGGCCAATCGTGCGTATGACCAACACTATGATACTGCCGGGCGAAAGCGACCCCGAAGAGATAATCGGTTCGCTCGACTCCGGCCTCTTCGTTAAAAAGATGGGCGGCGGGCAGGTGAATACCGTTAACGGCGATTTTGTATTCGAGGTTACCGAAGGGTATGTGGTGGAAAATGGCCGTATCGGAGAGCTTGTGCGCGGGGCAACGCTTACCGGCAACGGACCTGAGGTACTGAAGAAGATAGATATGGTCGGCACAGACCTCGGTTACGGAATAGGGACGTGCGGAAAAGACGGGCAGGGCGTGCCTGTCTCCGACGCGCAGCCGACTTTGAGGATTCCTGAGATCGTCGTAGGCGGAGATGTGAGAGGCTGAGTCCAACGTACGTCCTTCTATAAAGGTGCAGGCAGGCCTCTTTTTTTACAGCAGGTCTCTGTTGTAATCGCGTGGTGCGATAATGCCTTCGGGCGGCGCGTAATATGGCATCAAGAGCGTGCCCGAAAGTACAAAAAACTTGACAGTAGGTCTAACGCTGTGTTAGCAATACTCTGTTCAGAACTTCCGGCACAGATTAAGTGCGTTGATAACTTTAGCGCCACGGGTTTTTTTTACGCTATTCTATTGTTTTTGTTTGTGCTGTCTTTACCGCTACTTAGCTGAATTCAAACCGTTTTTTTATACTGTTTTTGTTCTAATACAAACTCTCATGCGGCGTTGTTGCGCCGGTTGCGGTTTTATAAAATAAGGTTCATCGGATGCTCGATTTTGATATTACAATTCTTTACCAGATGGTCGGTTTTTTCGTCCTCCTTTTTATCCTCAACCGCTTGCTTTATAAACCGGTGCAGAAGGTGCTTGCCGAGCGTGAAGAGCGTATCGACGGAAACCTCAAGCGTGCCGAAGATCTTAATAAAGAGGTCGAAGACGGGCTTGTCGATTACGAGGTAAAACTTAAAGAGGCCGCTCTAAAAGGGCACGAAGAGAGGGCAAGGCTTCGGGTAGAGGGAGCCGAGCGCCAGAAAGAGATTATGGAGGCGGCTGGCGTAGCAGTCTCTACGGAGCTTGTCCGTATGAGAAACGAACTTGGCGCCTCCAAGGCCGAGGCGCTCGCAGGGCTTAAGGGCGAGGTAAAGTCCCTTTCGCGCTCCGTTGCCGAGAAGCTGCTCGACCGTAAGGTAATTACCCTGCTTATCGCTTTTCTGCTTCCGCTTCTTCCCGTTATCGCCTCTGCCACGCAGGAAGAGGGAGGCGGGCACAGCTCTGGAATGCTCTGGATGGTAATCAACTTCGCCGTGCTTGTCATTGTCGTAGTGGTTATCTGGAAGAAGGTTGTAGCGGGACTTTTAAAGAATAGAAGCGCGGAGATAGAGACAGCTATAAAAGAGGCCGAGCGCGCAAAGCTTGAGGCCGACAACAAGGTAGCGGAGTATAAGCAGAAGATAGCCACGCTTGACGCCCGTATAGCGGAGATAGCCGCGGGTTTAAGGCTTGAGGGCGAGAACGAGAAGGCCCGTGTGATAGAAGAGGCCGAGAAGGCCGCGGTAAGGCTTAGAGAGAGCATAGAGCTTACTGCCGCGCAGGAGCTTAAAAAGGCGCGTAACGACATTAAGAGAGAGGTCGCCGAGCTTGCTATGGAAATGGCGGCGACTATTTTAACCACCGAGGTAAAGCCGGACGACCAGGCAAAGCTTGTGCGCGGTTACATAGATAATCTTAAATTGAACTGACGGCGTATACGGTTGCGCGGGCACTGTTAAAAGAGATAACGGTGCCGCTCCGCTGCGTAAAAACAGGCGGGGCATATTGGCAGACAACCCGTATGCGTATATAAATAACCAGATAAGTTAACATTTCTAAAAAGCGGAAAGTGGGTCAGATGAAGAGTGCCGCAATAGCAAAAAGGTTCGCTAAATCCCTGTTGGAGATAGGCATCGAAGAGAGCCTTTCCGAGAGGTATTGCGCCGACCTGTCCAACTTTAAAGAGGTGCTGGAGGCCAACCCTGACTTTATCGCTTTTCTGCTCAACCCAATGTACAGTGTTGAAGAGCGCAGGGCGCTTCTTGAGCATGTCGGCGTTGCGGTCGAGGCCACTACCGCCGTTGCAAAGTTTATGTGGGTTCTTGTGCATACCCATTCGCTCAAGCTTATAGCCGACATTGTTGTCGCGTACAAGAAATTGCTCGACGAGAAGGCCGGCAGGCTTCGCGCGGTGGTGGAGTCGCCGTTCGATATAGATGCGAATACCCTTGGTGAAATAGAGAAAAAGCTCTCGGGGGCGACCGGCAAAGAGGTCGTGCTGAGTACCGAGAAGAATGAAGAACTTATAGGCGGCCTTGTTATCAGTCTGGATAACCTGCTGATAGACGGAAGCCTCAGGACACAGCTTGAACAGATGAAGGATAAAATTCTGGGAGGAGTAGGTTGAGATGATAAAGGCTGAGGAAATAAGTAATCTTATAAGGACCGAAATCAAGGGTTTTGACAAAGAGATCGACATACAGGAGGTAGGCACTGTTTTATCGGTCGGTGATGGTGTCGCCAAGATATACGGTCTTGAAAAGGTCATGGCCGGAGAGCTGATAGAGTTTGCGGGCGGTCTTTACGGTATGGTGCTCAATCTCGAAGAGGAGAGTGTCGGCGCCGCGATTCTTGGCGAAGATTTTCATATTAAAGAGGGCGACACGGTTCGAAGAACCGGCAAGATCGTCGAGATTCCCGTAGGCCCCGAAATGATGGGCCGCGTGGTGGACGCTCTTGGCAACCCTATAGACAATAAGGGCCCGATAGAGTCGAAGGTGACCGCAAGGGTTGATATAAAGGCTCCTGGAATCGTAGCGAGAAAGTCGGTTAAAGAGCCGCTCCAGACCGGAATTAAGGCCGTTGACGGAATGATTCCGATAGGAAGGGGCCAAAGAGAGCTTATAATCGGTGACCGTCAGACAGGCAAGACGGCTATCGCTATAGATACTATTATAAACCAGAAGGGGCTCGACGTCTTCTGTATCTACGTTGCTATCGGGCAGAAGCAGTCAACCGTCGCCCAGATAGTCGAAAAGCTCCGCCAGCACGGCGCAATGGATTATACCGTGGTCGTAGCGGCTACGGCAAGCACACCGGCGCCTCTTCAGTTTATCGCCCCGTACAGCGGTTGCACTATAGGCGAATACTTTAGAGACAACGGCCAGCACGCGCTTATTGTTTACGACGATCTATCCAAGCACGCCGTTGCTTACCGTCAGTTATCGCTGCTTCTAAGGCGTCCTCCGGGACGCGAGGCGTACCCTGGTGATGTTTTCTATCTCCATTCCCGTCTTCTCGAAAGGTCGGCCAAACTCTCGGACGAACTCGGGGGCGGCTCCCTTACCGCGCTTCCGATAATCGAGACGCAGGCCGGAGACGTCTCGGCCTATATCCCGACAAACGTCATATCTATTACGGACGGGCAGATCTACCTTGAGAGCGACCTCTTCTACTCGGGAATCCGTCCGGCTATCAACGTCGGCCTTTCGGTCTCCCGTGTCGGCGGCAGTGCGCAGGTTAAGGCAATGAAAAAGGTTGCCGGTACACTCAGGCTCGAACTTGCCCAGTACAGGGAGCTTGCGGCGTTCGCGCAGTTTGGCAGCGACCTCGACGCGGCAACGCAGCAGCAGATTGCCAGAGGCGCGCGCCTTGTTGAAATACTAAAGCAGGGCCAGTACCAGCCGTTGCCTATAGAGAAGCAGGTGCTCAGTATCTACGCCGCTACAAACGGTTACCTCGACAAGTATCCGGTAGATGCGGTACTGCGTTACGAGGCCGACCTGCACAGCCTGTTCGAGTCGAAGCACGCCGGTCTGTTAAAAGAGATAGTGGAGAAGAAGAACATAGACGACGCGCTCAAGGCCAAGATAGACGCCGTGCTCGCCGAGCTTGACGGGCTCTTCGTAGCCGAAGAGAAGTATGGGTTTAAGTGGCTAACCTTAGAGACATAAAACGGCGTATCAAGAGTGTAAAGAACACTCAGAAGATAACCAAAGCGATGAAGATGGTCGCTGCCGCCAAGCTTAAAAAAGCGCAGGACGAGATTACCGAGGCCCGTCCCTATGCGCAGAAGCTCGCGGAGCTTACCAATTCGCTCGCCTCCAAGACCTCGCCGGAGAGCCATCCGCTTCTGTCCGGTATTGGCGGGCCGCGTGTCGGTCTTATACTCGTAACCTCCGACAGGGGCCTGTGCGGAGGGTTCAATACAGTGCTTTTAAGAACGGCTGAGAATTTTCTCGCCGAAGAGCAGGCAACAGACCCGTCTATGTATCTTGTCGGTAAACGCGCAGGAGAGCACTTTAAAAAGCGCCCCGTAACTATTATAAACTCAATAGTCGCCGGTAGCGGAAGGCCGCAGTACGCTACCGCGGTAGATATAGCGACAGATATGATTACGCGTTTTTTGAATGACGAGCTTGACGAGGTTCACCTCGTCTACTCGGAGTTTATAAGCGCGCTGACTCAGGAGCCGAAGGTTCAGAGGCTCCTGCCGCTTGCGCCCGATGTCGAGCAAGGTGAGTCAGGCTCTCAAACAAGTGACGTTAAGGGCGGCACGGAAGAAGGCCCGACCGAGATACTCTACGAGCCTTCTTCGGAAGATGTGTTGGCAAGCCTGCTGCCGAAGTATGTAGAGGTGCAGGTATTCCGAGCGCTTTTAGAGTCATCGGCCTCGGAGCATGGTGCGAGAATGACAGCTATGGACTCCGCATCCAAGAACGCAAACGAGATGATAGCCTCGTTAACGCTTAAGTACAACAGGATTCGTCAGGCGGCTATCACCACGGAGCTTATGGAAATTATTAGCGGCGCGGAGTCTTTAAAGAGTTAGTTCCGCATTGTTACTACCTATCGGCTGCCGGTATAATAGAGTCGGTAGCAGTTAAACGCGGCCAAGAGTCGATAGATTGTTTGTTCAGCTTTTTGGTTATTAGTCAGGCAAT